>JADHMQ010000013.1 GCA_016779935.1 Flavobacteriales bacterium | reverse complement strand
GTATTTAGGTATAAGTTAAGAATTCTAGCTTCTTCGCTAGTCCCTTTAACTCTACATTTCTTTGGACACCATTTACTCTTAATAATACTTCTTTTAGAGTAAAAATCTGAGCGTTTACCACGAATTGTAATTCTGACATATATTGGTGTGGTTCCATCAGCTCTAAGCTTACTGTGTCTTAAGTAAAATAATATTGAAAATGTATTTTTCATAAATTCAAACTACTAGAGTAAATATAACATTTTTTACTCGTTATTCATTAATTTTAACTGTACTATCTTCTCACATTTTATGCCTGTTTTCAACATTTTAGGGCATAAAATGGGTTAAAATCCTTAATTGTTAATAAGTGCACCGATTTGGGCACCTTTTTAGTGAGAATTAATATGAATTTTGAGATGTAAAAACATAAAAAAACCCCACAAACAATAAGTTTGCAGGGTAAATGTTCCTAAATGTGTTTTAGGTTGCGGTCTGGACGGGACTCGAACCCGCGACCCCATGCGTGACAGGCATGTATTCTAACCAACTGAACTACCAGACCGTTTCTATAAAAGAACATCTTCAAAAATGAAGAGGTGCAAATATAAATTGTTTTTTGAATTACTTACAAGATTATCACAAAAAAAACTCAATATAATTTTGATCGTTTGACAAGGTAAGATAACAAGACATTATCATATCCTTCATTAATATCGGCTTCAATAAAATCAATACGGTATTGTGTACATTTCAACTTTAACTCTTTAAGAAAAGATAGCGATTGTTCTTTGTAGTTCTTTTTAACCTCATTTGGAGATAGCTTTAACTCCTCTCCTGTTTCCATATCAACAAACTTATAAGGCCTGTTTTCGTAGTCAAACTCTAACTCCTTTGACTTGTCCATAACATGAAATAAAATGACTTCATGTTTGTTAAACTTCAAATGCTGAAGGGCAGAAAACAACTCATCGGTATTCTCCGAATTATCCATCATATCACTGAAGAGCACAACTAAAGAACGTTGGTGAATATTTTCAGCTATTTGATGAAGAGCTTCTGTAACTCTTGATGTTTTCAAAGTAGATGAATCATTGACGATATTATCCAGCTGGTGCATCAAAAACTGATGATGTTTGGTACTCGTTTTTTCAGTAGTGTGAAGATAAACTTTATCAGAAAATACACTTAAACCAATAGCGTCCCTTTGGCGTTTTAGTAAATTCATAAGAGCCGCAGAACAGACACCCGAGAAAAAAACTTTATTTGGTGTTTTTAAGGAAGGATTATCAACTTTTGGAAAATACATTGATGAGGATTGATCGATAATTATCCTACATCTTAGGTTAGTTTCCTCCTCATAGCGTTTAACAAAGTACTTGTTTGTTCGAGCGAATAACTTCCAATCAATATGACGCGTACTTTCTCCAGAATTATAAAGTCTATGCTCTGCAAACTCAACAGAAAATCCATGAAAAGGACTTTTGTGAAGTCCAGTAATAAAACCTTCTACTACTTGATTAGCAAGCAGCTCTAAATTTTTAAATTTCTCTATGTGTTTTCTATCAATCATCTCAAAAAAAAAGGGCTTAACGCCCTTTTTTATCATTTAAAAAACTATTACAGCTGAGCGTCTAATTTTTCAGCTAATACATTTTTTGGTACGGCACCGATTACCTTATCAACAATCTCACCATTTTTGAAAATTAACAGTGCAGGAATGTTTCTAATACCATATTCTGAAGGTACTGCAGAATTATCGTCAACATTAACCTTACCTACTACCGCTTTTCCTTCATAATCGTTTGATAATTCATCAACAATAGGACCAACCATTCTACAAGGACCACACCATGTCGCCCAAAAGTCAACTAATACAGGTTTGTCAGAATCTAATACTACTTCCTTAAAATTTTTGTCAGTGATTTCTAATGCCATTTTATCGATTTTTTTATTATTTAATTTGGATTATTTCCTGTCACAAAATTACACAATTAATTGATTTGAATTTCCAACATTGGAATTTGTTTTAGACCAAATATAAAATCTTCATCAAGACTGATTTTAAATTTCTTTGAACGTAAAGAAACCGCATACCCTTCAGATGAATCGTTTACTATAATTTTTAGGTTATGTTTACCAACATTATCCTCTGCTAAAGCCTGAATTCTGTTAATAATATCCGGTGTTAAATCGTCTAATTCTATATTCACACACACTGAACGAATGGCTTTTTCTTTTATTTCAGAAAGCAATTCCACATTCACTAACTTAATATCTAGTTCATTTTCTTTACTCCATTTTCGCTCTTGAACCCTACATTGAGCATAGATAAACCAGCCCTCAGTCATATAGGCCTTAAACTTTGGGTAATCATCGCCAAATAAGAAAAAGGTAATTTGGTCGTGATAATCTTCTAAGGTAATAGTACCAAAAGGCTTACCTCCTTTTGTGAATCGGTGCTCTACCTGCGCTACCATACCAGCAATAAGAATATCTCTTCCCTTAATTGCTGGGAAATCTTTAATCTCAGAAATATTAAAGTTACAGAAGCTTTCCATTTCAAGTTTGTAATCATCCAATGGATGTCCAGAAATATAAAAGCCAACCACTTCTTTTTCCTTATTTAGCATCTCTAATGTATTCCAAGGCTCAACCTCCGGAACTTTAGGTTCTAAAAGGACTTCTTCGGAAGACTCACCAAACAAAGATACTTGAGCAGAATCTAAATTTTCTTGAAATTTATGACCGTATTTCATGACTCGTTCCATGAATATACTACCCGTACCATCATCATAAAAATAGGTGGAACGTTTATGACCAAAGCTATCAAATCCTCCAGCATAAACTAAACTTTCGAAAGCACGTTTGTTGGCAGCTCTCAAATCAATTCGTTTACTCAAATCAAATATAGATTGGTAGTTTCCATTTTCTTTTCGCTCGTTTACTATCGTTTCTACTGCACCTTCACCAACGCCTTTAATAGCACCTAAACCGAATCTGATTTCTCCTTTTTTGTTAACCGCAAATTTGTAAAAACTCTCATTTACATCTGGACCTAAAACTTTAATACCCATTCGTTTACACTCCTCCATATAAAAAGTAACTTTCTTTATATCGTTCATGTTATGAGTTAGGTAAGCCGCCATGTATTCAGCCGGATAATGAGCCTTTAAATAAGCGGTTTGAAACGCAATCAAAGCATAGCAAGTAGAATGCGATTTATTAAAAGCATAGGCTGCAAAGGCTTCCCAATCGCCCCATATTTTTTCAGCAATTTCTACGTCATGACCCCGTTCATTACAGCCATTTAAAAACTTTGGCTTGAGCTTTTCCAGTAAAGCAAAAATCTTTTTACCCATAGCTTTTCGAAGAACATCGGCATCACCTTTGGAAAAACCTGCCAGCTCCTGAGATAAAAGCATCACTTGCTCTTGATAAACCGTAATACCATAAGTATCTGAAAGAATTTCAGACATCTCAGGCAAATCGTAAATAATATCTTCTTTTCCGTGCTTACGAGCAATGAAATTAGGAATGTAATCCATTGGACCTGGTCTATACAAGGCGTTCATAGCTATTAAGTCATCAAACTTATCTGGCTTAAGAGATTTGAGGTTTTTCTGCATTCCAGGAGATTCAAACTGAAAAATTCCATTGGTTTCCCCTCTTTGAAAAAGCTGATAAGTTAACTCATCGTCTAAAGGAATTTTATCTGGGTCTATATCCTTTTCGTGAATATGCTTGATGATTTTACAACAATCTTTGATAATGGTTAGGTTTTTTAGTCCTAAAAAATCCATCTTCAACATCCCTGCTGACTCAACAACACTATTATCAAACTGAGTAACTAATAGCTCAGTATCTTTCGCTTTACGAACGGGTATAAATTTAGAGATATCATCAGGAGTAATGATAACACCACAAGCGTGTAATCCAATGTTTCTTAAGGAACCTTCGAGTATAGTGGCTTGTTTAATGGTTTTAGACTGTAAATCATTTCCTTCGGCTAATTCCTTGAACTCTTGAGCCATCTTGAACTGCTCGCTATTAAGCTTATCCTTCAATTCTTTATCATCAAAGTTGAAAAGTTTATTCAACTTGATATCTGGCATTTTTTTGGTTAAACCATTGGCTTCAGAAAGGGGTAAATCCAGAACTCTAGCAGTATCTCTTAAAGAAGATTTTGCCGCCATAGTACCGTAGGTAATAATTTGTGCTACTTGGTTTTGACCGTATTTATTGACTACCCAATCAATAATTTTATTTCTACCTTCATCATCAAAGTCAATATCAATATCCGGGAGGGATACCCTATCTGGATTCAAAAAACGCTCAAAAAGTAAGTCGTACTTAATAGGGTCAACATTAGTAATGCCAACACAATACGCTACTGCAGAACCAGCTGCAGACCCCCTGCCTGGTCCTACTGAAACGCCCATTTTTCGTGCCTGACTGGTAAAGTCTTGAACAATTAAGAAATAACCTGGAAAGCCAGTTTTGGCAATCGTTTCAAGTTCAAAATCAAGACGCTCTCGAATTTCATCCGTAATTTCTGGATACCTTTCCTTTGCACCTTCGTATGACAAGTGTCTTAAATAAGCATTCTCGCCCCTCTTACCACCATCCTCTTCATCTTCTTTTACTATAAATTGTTCGGGTATATCAAAGGCTGGAAGTAGAACGTCCCTTTTAAGTTGATAGCTCTCTATTTTAGCAACAATTTCACTAATATTTGAAATAGCTTCTGGAATGTCTTTGAATAGCACTTTCATCTCCTCTTGAGATTTAAAATAGTACTCATTATTTGGAAATCCATACCTAAAGCCGCGTCCTCTACCAATAGGGGTAGACTGCAATTCAGCGTCTTTTACACACAACAAAATATCGTGTGCGTTAGCGTCTTCTTTATTAAGATAATGAGAGTTATTTGCTGCAATTAGTTTAACAGAATGTTTTTTGGCTAAACGAATAAGAGTATCGCTTAGTCGTTTATCTTCTTCTATGCCGTGACGTACAAGCTCAATGTAAAAATCATCACCAAATTGTTCCTTCCACCATATAACGGATTCTTCAGCCTGTCGTTCACCAACTGATAAAATTAAATCTGAAATCTCACCACTTGCACCACCGCTAATAACAATAAGGTCTTTCTTGTAATTCTTTACAATTTCCTTATCTATTCGAGGAACGTAATAAAAACCATCGGTGAATGCCAAAGAACTCATCTTAGACAAATTATGGTAGCCTTCTTTATTTTTTGCTAAAAAAACCATGGATTTGCCATTGTCTTTGGTATCCTTATTGGCATGGTCTCTACAAATAGATAGTTCGCAACCTATAATTCCTTTTATAGATAATTCTTTTTTAGGTCCATTTTCATCTCCCTTATCAACAGCTTTATTATATTCAATAACCTCCTTATTTGAAGGATGTTTATGGATGGCGTCAACAAAATGGAATGCACCGTACAAATTGGCATAATCTGTAATGGCAACAGCAGGCATATCAAACTCAACCGCTTTATCAATCATAGATTGAATTTTGGTGGTTGACTCCAATACAGAATACTGCGTATGGTTATGTAAATGAACAAATGGAGAAGAGCTTAAATCAGTATCATCATCAACTGAGGTTTCAGGTTTTACATCTTCAACTCTTACAAGTTTCGCGCTTTCTTGCTTAAGGTTTAAGTGCTTAAGACCCAAAGGCTGTATAATAGAAGGATTTACTGATTGAAATTCTGAGAAATACGATGTGACTTGCCCAAGTTCTTCCAAAGAATAGTGTTCCTTTCTTAGAAGTTCTAAAAAGCAGCGGCTTGTGGCTTCAACATCGGCAGTAGCATTATGAGCCTCATCAAAAGACTCTTGAAATAAGTAATGGTGTAATTCCGTTAGGTTGGGTAATTTGAACTTTCCTCCTCTACCACCTGGTAGTTGACAAAGCGAGGCAGTCTTTTCGGTACAGGTATCCAAAACCTTAAGCTTAGTCCATGCTAAATCTTCCTCTAATCTATGGAATTCACAACCCCATACATTAACATCAAAACCTACATTTTGACCAACTAAAAAAGTTGTTTTGTCAATCGCTTTCTTGAATTCAGCGATGACTTCTACCAAATCGTGACCCTTTTGTTGAGCAAGCTCCGTAGAAATACCATGAATTTTCTCAACTTCAAAAGGAATATTAAAACCATCAGGACGAATTAGGAAGTCCTTTTGCTCTATCAAGACACCCATATCATCATACAACTGCCAAGCAATTTGAACACACCTAGGCCAATTTTCTACATTCGTAATAGGCGCCTTCCAGCTTCTAGGTAATCCAGTGGTTTCTGTATCAAAAATTAAGTACACTTTGTCTGTTTGAGTTAATGCCTTGTAAAAGTAAAAATTAAGCTAATAATAATACCCATTGTTGATAAGTATTAAAATATAGTTTTTCTTTCTATTTCAAAGAAATAATTGCATCTTTGCCGCCCTAATTATTAACCAGATACTACAGAGATAGTTAAACTGAAAAATTATGCCTACAAAAATTAGATTACAAAGACACGGTAAAAAATCAAAGCCAATCTACAAAATAGTTGTTGCTGATAGCCGTGCAAAAAGAGACGGTAAATTCATTGAGAATTTAGGTCAGTACAATCCTAACACAAATCCTGCAACTGTTGATTTAAACTTCGATAGAGCTTTGGATTGGGTTATGAAAGGTGCTCAACCAACTAACACTGCTTTAGTTCTTTTGAAATACAAAGGAGTAATGATGAAAAAACACCTTTTAGGTGGTGTTGCTAAAGGAGCATTCAATGAAGAAGAAGCTGAAAATCGTTTTGAAGCTTGGTTAGCTGAAAAAGAAGAGAAAATCATTTCTAAGAAAGATGCTCTTTCTAAAGCTGAACAAGACGACAAAAAAGCACGATTAGCTGCTGAAAAAGAAATCAGTGAAAACAGAGCGAAAGAATTAGCTAATGCTGAGCTAGCTGAAGAAGCTCCTGTTACTGAAGAAGCTCCTGCTGCTGAAGAAGTACCTGCTGCTGAAGAAGCTCCTGTTGCTGAAGAAGCTCCTGCTGCTGAAGAAGTACCTGCTGCTGAAGAAGTACCTGCTGCTGAAGAAGTACCTGCTGCTGAAGAAGCTCCTGTTGCTGAAGAAGCTCCTGCTGCTGAAGAAGTAACTGCTGCTGAAGAAGTACCTGCTGCTGAAGAAGCTCCTGTTGCTGAAGAAGCTCCTGCTGCTGAAGAAGCTCCTGTTGCTGAAGAAGCTCCTGCTGCTGAAGAAGTAACTGCTGCTGAAGAAGTACCTGCTGCTGAAGAAGCTCCTGTTGCTGAAGAAGCTCCTGCTGCTGAAGAAAAGAAAGAAGATTCTGCTGAGTAAACGGATTATGAAAAAGGAAGAATGTTTCTTTCTTGGCAAGATCAGTCGAAAACACGGATACAAGGGAGAGCTAAATATCAAATTAGATGTTATCTCATCTCCTGAATTTAAGGAACTAAGTCACTTGTTCATTGATATGAATGGTAGCTTAGTTCCTTTCTTTATTAGCACATTTCGCTTTAAGAACAAAGGAATTGCTCTTGTAAAATTTGAGGACGTTAATAGTGATGAAGAAGCCACATCATTAATCAATAAAGAAACCTATCTCCCAATTAATTTTCTTCCAGAGGATGAAAGTCCTTTTATTGGGGTCATTAATTTTTCCATAAGCGACTTAAAACACAGAAATCTCGGTAAGGTCGTAAATATTCAAGACAATAGCGGTCAACAGCTTTTTGTCATTGATTTTAAGGGAAAAGAGATACTCATTCCCATTGCCGAACCCTTCATTCACAAGATAGACAAAGAAAAAAAGGAAATCGTTTTAGATACGCCCGACGGACTTATTGATTTATATTTATAGTCTCCCCATACTAATTTCACTTCATTGCATGTTTGATTACTATATCTTTGTATAGTGAAATCAATTCTTATCATATTACTTTTTCCTTTTGTATGCTTATCACAAGTAGATACTTTTATGATTAAAGAAATGTATTATGACAAAAAAGATACTCTTGTATTAAGTGAAATTGATGAAGTTCAAATTCTGCATTTTAAAAATAAGGAAGACCAAAGGTATTTTAGACGACTACAGTACAAAACACTAAAGGTTTATCCTTATGCCAAATTAGCTTCTTCAAAATTGGATAGTGTCTTAGCCGATTTGGATAGTATTCCTAAACGTAGAAAACAAAAAGCCTACATAAAAGCAGTAGAGAAATGGGCAAAAGAAGAATTAGCTGAAGATTTAAAAAAACTTTCAAGATGGGAAGGGCGAATACTCTCGAAATTGATTTACAGAGAAACCAATATCAGTACCTATGAAATCATTAAGGATTTGAGGGGTGGTTTTCAAGCCTTTTTTTGGCAGAGCTTAGCTCGATTATATGACAATAACCTAAAAACGCCCTACCAACCCCAAACTGTTGAAGAGGATAAATGGATAGAATACATCTTGAATGATGCTAAACAACAAGGGATAATTGAGTAATTACCTCACAAATTGTACCGATAGCTTTTTGTTACGAGGTCCATCCGAGTAATCGTAAAAGCCTTCACCAGACTTCACCCCTAACTTGCCAGCAGTTACCATATTAACTAACAATGGACAAGGTGCATATTTAGGATTCCCAAAGCCTTGATGCATCACTTCCAAAATAGATAGGCAAACGTCCAAGCCAATAAAATCAGCCAGATGCAAGGGTCCCATAGGGTGAGCCATTCCTAGCATCATAACGGTATCAATTTCTTCGACACCTGCTACACCCTCATGAAGGGTAATGATAGCCTCATTAATCATAGGCATCAATATTCTATTGGCAACAAAACCAGGATAATCGTTTACTTCCACAGGAACTTTACCCAAAGATTTGGATACTTCCATTATTTTGTGTGTTACATCATCAGAAGTAGCATAACCACGAATAACCTCTACCAACTTCATTACTGGTACAGGATTCATGAAGTGCATACCTATTACCTTATCTGGACGCTGAGTAGCGGAGGCAATTTTTGTAATTGATATTGAAGAAGTATTAGAACCTAAAATGGTATTCTCGTCACATAGCTCATCGAGCTGAGAGAATATCTTGAGTTTGATATCCATATTTTCCGTTGCAGCTTCTACTACCAAGTCTAATCCTTTAACAGCCGCTAACATATCGGTAAAAGTCTCAATATTACTCAAGGTATTGGCTTTATCAGATTCCGAAATCTTTTCCTTAGCCAACATTCTATCTAAGTTTTTAGAAATGGTTGCCAAAGCTTTGTCAAGAGCTTCCTGAGATAAGTCTATTAATCTAACGGAGTATCCACTTTGTGCAAAGACATGAGCAATACCATTACCCATTGTACCTGCACCAATAACACCAATATGTTTCATAATACGTTTGTTTTATTTCGAGCAAAAGTAATAAATACTATTGGCTCTTTTTCGGTAAAAGCGGAACAAAAGAAAAATCACCTAATACCTTCTGTTCTATATTGTCTTCCGAGTTCTTTGTAATTAAAATCATTTTTTGCTTGTCCGAATCCCCAACAGGAATAACCATCCTACCCCCAACTTTCAATTGCTTCACTAAATCTTCTGGAAGAAATGGCGCACCTGCTGTTACAATAATTTTATCAAAAGGAGCAAAATTCGTCAAGCCCTTGTAGCCGTCTCCATAAAAAAACATACAATGGTAGCCAAGCTTTGGCAAAAACGCTTTTGTCTTTTGGTAAAGTTCTTTTTGTCTTTCGATAGAAAACACTTGAGCCTTCAGTTCCAATAACAGAGCAGTCTGATAGCCAGAGCCTGTTCCTACTTCCAGAACCTTTTCACGAGGTTTTACCTCCAATAATTCAGTTTGATAAGCTACAGTATATGGGTGAGATATGGTTTGACCAGCAGCAATGGGAAAGGCTTTATCTTGATAGGCGAAGTCTATAAAGGCTTTATCTAAGAACAAATGCCTAGGAATCTTGGCTATTGCCATTAGTACCTTTTCATTGGTTATCCCCTTATTTCTTAATAGCTCTACTAGTTTAAAACGTAAGCCCTGATGTCTAAAGTTATCATTCATCTTTAATCGCTTCCAAAAATACTTATTAGTGTGTATAAAAATTCTATTTTAGCAGAAATAATATTTTTTAATGATAAAAATCGGGGTCATAGGAGCTGGTCATTTGGGGAAAACTCACCTTAAATTATTATTAGAGTTAAAAGATAAGTACGAAGTAGTTGGCTTTTACGACCCAGACAGAGAGAACGCCAAGATAGTCAACAGAACCTTTAGAGTTAAATCCTTCAAAACTATTGACCAACTTATTTATGAATCTGACGTAGTAGATATCGTATCTCCTACCGTATCGCATTTTGAATGTGCATCGAAGGCTATCAAATCTAATAAACACGTTTTCATAGAAAAACCCCTAACTCATACTGTTTTAGAAGCCGAAACACTCACTAAACTTTCTAGAGAGGCTGGTGTCAAAGTTCAGGTTGGTCACGTTGAACGTTTTAATCCTGCTTTTAAGAAGGCTGCAGACTTTATAGATCAGCCTCTATTTATTGAGACCCATCGTCTGTCTGAATTTAATCCACGAGGAACTGATGTGAGCGTTGTATTGGATTTAATGATTCATGATTTAGATATCATCCTAAAAATTGTAAAATCTTCTATTAAAAATATCAGTGCATCAGGAGTAGCTGTTATCAGCGACACTCCAGATATTGCCAATGCTAGGATTGAGTTTAATAACGGATGCGTTTGTAATCTAACTGCTAGTCGTATGTCCTTAAAAAACATGCGTAAGACAAGAGTCTTTCAAAAAGACGCCTATATTTCAATTGATTTATTAGAAAAGAAAACAGAAGTTATCCGATTGAAAAACTTAAAACCTTCTGAAAAGATTGACCCTTTAGCAATAGTGCTTGACCTAGGAAAAGGAAAAAGAAAAAAACAAATTTACTTTGAAAATCCAGAGGTAGAAGAAACTAACGCCATAAAAGATGAACTAGAAAGTTTTCATGAAGTTGTACTTTTTGGTAAGGAGCCAGTCGTTACCATAAATGATGGATTACGTGCCTTGGAACTTGCTGAAACGATTCTTGAAAAGATGAAAGATAGTCATCAAATGAATTTAGTGTAATACTTTTTCACAATTAACGTTTAACCTAAAAACAATGAAACTATTTTATTCTTTTTTGATTGTTATTTTATGTGGATGTGAAATCATAAACACTGATGAAAGTATACCAGCTATTATTGAAATAGATACTTTTTCTCTTGATGGAGATCACACCCAAAATATTACAGATGCCTGGATTTATATCGACGATGAATTTCAAGGGGTATATCCTCTACCCGCTTCTTTTCCAACTTTGAAGACTGGTAACCAAACCATTCTTATTGAAGCTGGGATTAAAAAAAATGGCATATCATCTAGCAGAGTATCTTATCCCTACTTTTCTACATACAGTATTGATACTGAATTAAAACCCAATGAAACTGTTACTATTAATCCAAATGTAAACTACTCTGTTAGTTCATTTCCTTATGTGGAAGATTTTGAAGGTGTTGGAACTATTTTAGAAGTTGTCACTGACTCCTTAAATCATGCATTAGAGCCTATATATGATAATTCGAATCCAGCATTTGGAAATAAGCATATTAAAAGTGTTATTTCAGGAGACCAAAACGAAATATTCGAATGCACTACTGCAGATATTATTTTACCGACTAACAAACAAGTTTATCTAGAGCTAGATTATAAATGCAACTCAACCCTTGTTATTGGTATTTATGCTAATATGACTAGTCAAGTAAATAAATCAGCAGTCATTTACCTAAACGTAAAAGAAGACTGGAACAAAACATACCTCTCTTTAAGTGAAGTTATCTCCAATTACAGTAATGCTCAGAGTTTCAAGCTCTTTTTTGGTATGCCACGTGATACGAGCCTAATTCAAAATGAAATGTATCTAGATAATATTAGAATTGTATATGAAGAATAACCTTCTGCATACCATCAAATACATTGCTCTTGACTTAATAAGCGCTTCAGCCTCATGGTTAATTTTTCTATATTATAGAACAGTTTATTTAGAAGAAGGTCAATCGTTTTTTATGAACGAGGATCGTATTTTGGGTCTCTTTTTAATCAATTTACTGTGGTTCGTTTTTTACCTACTCAGTGGCTCCTATTCTAATATTTACAGAAAATCGAGACTTAAAGAACTCTCACAAATTTTTATTATTTCTATTATTGGAGTAACTATTATATTCTTTGCTGTATTACTAGATGATTTCATAGTAAGTTATAAGCAGTATTATTCATCTTTTCTAGCCATATTTTGTATCCATTTTGGATTAACCTCATTCCTTAGATTATTACTTACAAGCTACACTGCCAGAAAAGTTCATAAAAAGATAATAGGCTTTAATACATTGATTATTGGTGATAATGAAAAGGCTATTCAACTCTTTCATGATTTAGAAAATGAGCAAAAATCAAGTGGACATATTCTTAAAGGCTTCGTTAGCTTGGAAAAGAAAAAACATTATAAGCTGGAAGAACACATCCCTCGTCTAGGAAATTGCAATCAGATTAAAGACATTATAGAAAAGTATGAAATAGAAGATGTAATCATAGCTATAGAATCTTCAGAGCACAGTAAAATTGAAAATATATTAAACTTACTTGAAAATATAGATATCTTTATTAAAATTATACCTGACGTTTACGATATTCTTTCTGGTACTGTAAAAATGAATTCTATTCTTGGAACTCCTCTTATAGAGATTAATCATAAGCTTCAAACACAGTCGCAATTACTAATAAAAAATACAATAGACATTGTTTTGTCTTTTATAATCATTTTAGCCTTTAGTCCTCTTTACCTTATTTGTGCAATACTCGTTAAGTTAAGCTCAGAAGGTCCAATTATCTACAAGCAAAAGAGGTTGGGACAACATGGAAAGGAATTTAATATCTACAAGTTTAGGTCTATGTTTACAGATGCTGAAAAAAATGGCCCTCAGCTTTCGAGTAAAACAGATAGTAGAGTAACCGCATGGGGTAGAATTATGAGAAAAATTCGTTTGGATGAAACCCCTCAGTTTTTTAATGTTTTATTTGGAGATATGAGTTTTGTAGGACCTCGACCAGAACGTGATTTCTTTGCCAAACAAATACTTGAAAGAGCACCACATTACAAACATATTTACAAAGTAAAGCCTGGAATCACTTCTTGGGGAATGGTAAAATATGGATATGCCGAAAATGTGGATGAAATGCTTGAACGTCTTAAATACGATATATTATATATCGAAAATATGTCGCTACTGATTGACCTTAAAATTATGATTCATACCATCCTCATAATTCTAGAAGGTAGAGGCAAATAATTTAAAGTCTATTCTTTTTCCACTTACTTACTGAAGGCTTACCACTACTTATACTCATTGATTTTTTGTGGTTTTTGAATATGTGTTTGCTTAGTAATGCTGCAACATGGGCTTCATCTTCTCTTGAATCTTCTAAATCTTTAGCGTTAAAATGCTTTTTTATAAAGTGAGTGTCAAAGTCTCCTGAAACAAAGTGTTTGTTTTGCATGACGAAATCAGCAAAAGGCAATGTTGTTTTTACACCAACAATAGTATAGTCTCTAATGGCTCGTATCATTTTACTAATTGCCTCTTCCCTATCTTTACCATACGTTATTAGCTTAGAAATCATAGAATCGTAATAAATTGGGATTTCCATACCTTCTTCAAAACCATTATCTACACGAACACCTATGCTTTCAGGTAACTGATAGGTTTTTAATAGACCAATATCTGGCGCAAAATTATTCATAGGGTCTTCAGCATACACCCTTACTTCCATAGCATGACCTTGAATGTGCAAGTCATTTTGCGAAAAAGACAATGGTTTACCCATTGCAATATATATTTGTTCTTTGACTAAATCAACTCCTGTAATCATTTCTGTAACGGGATGCTCCACTTGCAAACGAGTGTTCATTTCTAGGAAATAAAACTCTTTGTTTTCGTCAAGCAAAAATTCTACCGTTCCAGCACCTAAATAATTACATGATTTGGCTACATTGACAGCACACTGTCCCATAGCATCTCTCATTTCATCAGTAAGCACTGCAGACGGTGCTTCTTCAATCACTTTTTGATGCCTTCTTTGTACAGAACATTCTCTTTCGAACAAATGCACCACATTCCCATGGCCATCTGCTAATACTTGAATTTCTATATGGCGTGGGGAACCTACATAACGTTCAATAAATACAGAACCATCGCCAAATGAAGAAGTCGCTTCACTTACAGCTAATTTCATTTGCTCTTCAAAAGATTCTGCCGTTTCTACAACTCTCATTCCCTTTCCACCACCACCAGCAGCAGCTTTAATGAGAATGGGGTAACCTATGTCATTAGCTATTTCTTTAGCCAGTGCTATATCTGTGATTTTTTCATCTGTTCCTGGAACAAGGGGGACATCGTATTGTTTTACTGCTGCTTTAGCCTTCAGTTTGTCGCCCATCATTTCCATAGCTTCTGCAGACGGACCAATAAGTGTTATATTTTCTTTATATAAGCGCCTAGCAAAATCGGCATTCTCAGAAAGAAAACCGTATCCAGGATGAATTGCATCTACCTTTAGTTCTTTACATACCTCTATTATTTTATCAACATTAAGGTATGATTCCGACGAAGGAGGCGGCCCTACACACACTGCCTCATCGGCATATTTTACATGAGGGGAAGTTCTATCTGCTTCTGAAAAGATAGCTACTGTATCAATTCCCATTTCTTTTGCAGAACGCATAACTCTTAACGCAATCTCTCCTCTATTAGCAATTAATATCTTTTTCATTTTATAAATATAGTATTAAAAAAAAAGCAGCTAAAAAGCTGCTTTATATTTTTTGAACGATTATCTAAGAAAGGACTTCTTTAACCTTATCGGCAGCCTCTTGTAATAAAACAACAGATATTACCTTTAAGCCACTTGCATCGATTAATTCTTTTGCTTGTATAGCGTTAGTTCCTTGAAGTCGCACAATAATAGGAATATTAACTTCTCCAATATTTTTATAAGCATCAACAACACCTTGCGCTACTCTATCGCAACGAACAATACCACCAAAGATATTTACTAAAATTGCTTTTACGGAACTGTCTTTCATTATGATTCTAAAAGCCTGTTCTACACGAGCAGCATCGGCAGTACCACCTACATCCAAAAAGTTAGCTGGGTTACCTCCTGCTTGTTTGATGATATCCATGGTTGCCATAGCCAATCCAGCACCATTAACCATACATCCAACATTACCGTCAAGTTTCACGAAGTTAAGTCCGTATTCATCAGCTTCTACTTCAGTTGGGTCTTCTTCTCTTTTATCTCTTAATTCAATAAAGTCTTTGTGTCTAAATAATGCATTTCCATCAAGAGCTACTTTAGAGTCTACTGCTAATATCTTATCATCAGATGTTTTAAGAACTGGGTTTATTTCAAATAATGAAGCATCAATGCCATCGTATGCAGAATACAAGGCAGAAACGAATTTTGTCATTTCTTTAAATGCTGTTCCACTTAAGCCTAAGTTAAAGGCAATTTTTCTACACTGAAAACCTTGTAAACCAACTTTAGGGTCTATTTCTTCAGTAAATATTAAATGAGGAGTTTTATCGGCTACTTCTTCAATATCCATACCACCTTCTGTTGAATACATAATCATATTTCTTCCTGTAGAACGGTTCAGTAATACAGACATGTAAAACTCTGAAGTTTCACTTTCACCAGGATAGTAAACATCCTCAGCGATTAATACTTGATGAACTGTTTTTCCTTCAGCAGACGTTTGAGGAGTAACCAATTGCATGCCTAAAATTTCATCAGCAATAGACTTTACCTCATCTATAGACTTGGCAAGTTTTACGCCACCGCCTTTGCCACGACCACCAGCATGAATTTGGGCCTTAACTACCCACCATGAAGTTCCAGTAGTTTCGTTTAGTTTTTTTGCCGCTAGTACAGCCTCTTCAGGAGTGCTAGCAACAATACCGTTTTGAATACGTACTCCAAAACTATTTAGAATTTCTTTTCCTTGATACTCGTGTAAATTCATAATGAAAATTTTAGTTGAGCAAAAGTAAATTAATGTTTGGAATAATGAAACAACAGAATGGCATTATTTGGTAAATTTGTCCCCTTAATTATTAACACTTGATGAAGTATCTGATTCTATTTGTTTTAAGTCTACCTTTCTGTTTATTGGCACAATCTAAAGAATACACCATTCAAAGGACTGAAAAAAGCCCTACGACAGATGGTGTTATCGAACAGGTAGAATGGTCTATGCACCGAACTGCTGGAGAGTTTATTAGCTATTACCCTATCAGTGGCGCCAAAATGCCTACAGGATTTAAAACGGAATGGAAAGCCACTTATGACAATCAGGCTATCTATTTTGCAGTATCAATGTACGACCCTCGACCGGATAGTATCATGAGTCAATTATGCAAAAGAGATAGAGTTGAAGGCAGTAATAACGATAACATTTTGATACGCATTAATCCTTATGGTGATGGTCAGACCGACTTCGGCTTTAGATTATCGCCTCTTGGTGTGCAGGAGGATGTAAAGTTTACCACCTATGATGAAGACTCTAATTGGGATATGGTTTGGAAAAGCGCTACCCATAGAGACGATAAAGGCTGGTATGCCGAATTTGAAATCCCCTATTCTGCTTTGCGTTTTCCCAAAAGTGAGGTGCAAGATTGGAGTGTTAATATCGTTAGACACATAAGAAGGTATAGAGCTAACTACGCTTGGAACCCCATCGATTTCACCAACGAAAATATTAGCTCTCAAGCAGGTACAATTAAGGGTTTTAAAAACATAGAACCTCCTTTAAGGCTATCCTTCTTACCTTATGTTTCTTCTTATGCCACTAATTACGATGGTGAAACGGAATTTAGCTTCAATGGTGGTATGGATGTAAAATACGGCATCAATGAAAGTTTTACCCTGGATATGACTTTGATCCCTGATTTTGGGCAAGTCGGCTTTGACAATCAAGTGCTTAACCTATCGCCCTTTGAGATACAATACGACGAGAAAAGACCCTTTTTCACTGAAGGAACAGAACTTTTTGACAAGGGTTATTTGTTCTATTCTCGAAGGATTAGCGACAATTTGTTGAATGCTACCAAGGTAACGGGAAGAAATAAAAATAACTTAGCCATAGGTGTTTTGAATGCAGTAACGGATGAAACCGATAACGATCCGCGAAGTAATTACAATATCCTTGTATTAGATCAATCCTTGTCCAATAACTCCTATTTGACCCTAACCAACACTAATGTACAACGTAAAGGTGGTGACTTTGCTAATGTAACTGGCTTATTATCGGTATTGAGAAATAAAAATAATAGCTATCAATTTTTTGGTAACTATAGATTCAGTCATGTAAAAGGAATAGAAGATACCGAACAAGGCTTTGCTTCTTATATGAATGTTAGCAAAGTAGCAGGTAAACTCCAATTTGGACTTTCCAACAATATTGAAAGCGATACTTACAACCCCAACGATATGGGTTTCTTGTATAATAATAATGAGTTTAATATATCGGCTGATATCAACTATCGCATTACCGAATCTACCCAACGCTTGGTTGATTTTAAATGTTCGGCAGTCTTGAGCTACGAGCAATTATACAAACCTCGCTTATTCAATGAATTGAGTTATGAAGTGCGTCAGGTTTCTACTTTCAAGAATTTTCTAACCTGGGGCGTTTCATCTAGTGGAGACTTGACTGAAGGAAACGATTATTTTGAGTCAAGGTCTGGCATTGATGATGTCTTCAAACGGTCTGCCAATTATATAGGTCGGATGTTTTTCTCAAGCGATTATAGAAAGAAATTAGCATTAGATGTCAGCTTTGGTGGTGGTCAAGCTCCTCTATACGATGAATACACCCTATTTTATCGGATATCTCCTCGTTTTCGTTTTAGCGAAAAACTATTTGCTTACTATGTATTTTCTACGAGTATGACCGAAAATGAAACCGGATTTATTACCAAAGATACTGACGATAACTCTATCTTTTCTACTCGTAAAAAACAATTCTTTACCAATGTGTTACAAGCTCAATATGTTCTCAATACAAAGATGAGTTTCGACTTCAAATTCCGACACCATTGGGAACAAGTCAAAAATTATTCCTTTCACACTCTTGACGATGATGGCTATTTGCAAGCTAGTGATTATAAGAGGCTAGAAGACGTGAATTTTAACGCCTGGAACATTGACTTAAATTTCAATTATTGGTTTGCTCCTGCTAGCGAAATCAGTTTAGTTTGGAAAAACTCAATTCTAAGTTCTGGCGAACGAATCGAAAGCTACTACAACGATAATTTAGAGGCACTATTGAACAACCCTCAAGAGAATAGTTTATCTTTGAGAGTTCGATATTTTTTAGATTATCAATATTTGAAAAAGAAGTGATAAAAGTAAATAACATATTCAAGAGTTATGGCGATTTGGAGGTGCTGAAAGGCGTTAACCTCAGCGTAAAAGCTGGTGAAACGGTTTCTATTGTTGGAGCATCTGGTGCTGGCAAAACTACCTTACTTCAAATTATTGGCACCCTTGACAAAGCCGATTCTGGAGAAATTGAAATTGCCAACAATCCATTACAATCCCTTAACGACAAAAAACTGTCTACATTTAGAAATGAATCTATTGGATTTGTTTTTCAATTCCATAATTTACTGTCAGAGTTCAATGCTTTAGAGAATATTTGCCTCCCTGCCTTCATTAAAGGAGTTCCAAAAACGGAAGCAGAAAAAAGAGCAAAAAAATTGCTTTTAATGTTAAACCTCAAAGATCGCTCTCACCATAAGCCTAATGAACTTTCGGGTGGAGAGCAACAGAGAGTAGCCGTAGCAAGAGCATTAATAAACAATCCAGCAGTATTATTGGCGGATGAGCCCTCTGGCAATCTCGATTCCAAAAATGCCGAGCAGTTACACGATATATTACTAAATATCAATAAAGAAACAGATCATGCCTGTGTAATTGTTACGCACAACAAGGATTTGGCAAATATGGCCGACCGTAAATTGACGATGGTGGATGGTAATATTATTTAATTTACCCCCACATTTGTTAAAGACTTCTCTATCTCACCCACCAATAAACTGAGCTTTTCAATAGTCACGTGTTCCATTATCACAATTTTTTGCCATTGAGGGTCTTTATGATTATCTGGTACTAGACCAAAAGATTGGGACACTTCTTGACTCACAAAACGATTTTTAATAGTGATTATATTCGAAAAAGGAAATCTATAAAATTCAATATTCAATTTTTCCAATTGATTACACATCCATTCTGTTCTTTTTTGAAGAACAAATATTTTCTCCTGCCATGCGAAAGGTCCATTTTTAGAGAGTATCATCCAAGCAGCAATGGCGTTTGCGCCCGAACGACTACCACATAAAGTAAAATCATCTCCTTGAATGTAACTGGCTTCTTTCGTTTTTATGTGTTCTATATAGCCTTTTCTAATAATGAAGATACCTGTACCATAAGGGGCTTGTTCCATCTTATGAGCATCTAAGGTAAATGATGAAATATGTGGGTTTTGAAATGTTATTTGACTATCGCTTTTTGTAAAAGGGTAATAAAAGCCCCCAAAGGCAGCGTCAATATGTAGTTTGAAAGTGCATTTCAATCGCAACAGTTCATCTGACAAATAAGTTACATTATCGACCGAACCAAACATAGTGGTCATCATATTAGAAAGTACAATAAAATATTTCCTCCCATCGCTTTTAGCTAAATTTATAGTAACATCAATATCCTTTAATTCTCTATTATCTTCATCAACATTTATTTTGTAGATATCTAAGCCCAACAAATTGGATGCTTTATCAACAGAGTAATGACTATCAACACTACAGAGAATAGCTATTTCCTTATTTTTTGCTGCATATTTATTTTTAAAGTAATTTCTGTAAACCCAAAAGGCTTGAATATTTGCTTCAGTTCCTCCAGATGCCACATAGCCATCGTATTTATCACATTCAGCTTTCAAAATATCGACAGCGCATATATCAAGTAAATCCCTCTCTATCTCTTGAGTTCCTATATAATAGCGTTCAGAATTCCCTAATGTATGGCAACCAATATGGTTTGGGTTTTGAATGAGTGTTGACATATAGGGTGCTTCTTTCAAAAAGGAGCTATCTTGATTAAATACTTTATCATCTAGAAAAGAAGCGGGAATACCCAAAATATTTTCCTTATCGTAATCCACATTTTTCTCAAGAGCACCAAATACTTTTTGTCGAATGTTTTTTTCTGATATTTTTTTCCAAAATTTATACATATTCAATTAGTTCATACATTAAAATAATACTAGAAATGTATAGGCTAAAAAGCAGTGCCAAAGATTGCACCTATTTGACTCGAAAAAGCTGATTCATATCATATTTACATCCTTTTAAAAGAGGGTTAAAATTAAAAATGGTAACACTATCAATTTTTGTATTATCTTTGCCTTTTAATGGAATTCTTGTACTCAACCTTTTTGTACGCCTTAGCTCTAGTAGCTGTCCCCATTATTATCCATTTATTTAATTTTAGAAAATTCAAAACTGTCTACTTTAGTAATGTTCAGTTTCTAAAATCTGTAAAAGAAAAAACAAAATCACAATCTCAGCTCAAGCATATTCTCATTTTAATTTCGAGAATGCTAACCATTGCTTTTATTGTTTTTGCCTTCGCACAGCCCTACCTCAAAAGTGATGAATCAGATGAAGTAGCCAAAAAACACGCTGTCAGTGTATACATTGACAATTCCTTTAGTATGGATGGTGAAAACGAATCGGGTAGATTATTACAAAGTGCCAAGCAGCAAGCTCGAGCTATATTTGATGCCTATTCTCCCAACGATGACTTTTATTTTTTAGATAACGACTTTAAAGCAATTCACCAAAGAGAATTAGGTAAAGAACAATTGTTTGAAGAGATTAACGCTATAGAAACAAGTGCAAATGTTCATTCTCTAAATCAAGTTTTCAAACGCCAAAAATACAGCCTAGAAAACAGCACTGCCGAAAAGAAAGACATTTACATTATCTCTGACTTTCAGAAGACTATTGCCGAATTAGATTTAGAAGCTGCTGACTCTATCTATTCTGTACGACTTGTTCAAGCCAATGCCTATGAAAATGGAAATGTTTACATAGATAGCTGTTGGTTAAGCAAACCCAATCCACAGGTACAGACTAATATCAGTCTATTTGCTAGATTAAAAGGACAAAACATTGATGAACGGGATGTAAGTATTAAACTAGCTATAGACAATCAACAACGTGCCATAGCCAACACTTTTTTAGAAGATGAAAGCGTGGTTGAACTTAACTTCAACATCAATGAGTTGGGATGGCACAACGGAACACTCAGCCTGCAAGATTACCCAATTACTTTTGACGATGAATTTCATTTTACTTTTGAGATAAAATCACAAATTAATGTTCAGCACATTTACGGCAGTAAAGCCCATTCATCACTGGTTAAGTTATTCGATAAAGACGATTATTTTAACTACACCTCTCAGTCTGTAAACCAAATAAATTATACCGATTTATCGCAAAATCAATTAATCATTTTAGAAGGTGTTGAACGCCTATCATCAGGTTTAAAACAAAGCATACTCAGTGCACTAAAAGACGGACAAAGCGTTGTGGTATTCCCTTCTAATGAAATGGATATTGAAAGTTATAAGTCCTTTTCTAATTCTTTAGGGATTGATTTTTACCAATCTTTAGAATCAACAGCAAGTGCCATTAGCACAATTGATTTTAAAAACGCCTTATTCGATGGGGTTTTTGAGAAAACTGAAGATCGCTTAAACTTTCCAAAAGTAGACGCTTACTATTCCATAAGTCAATTAAACTCAACCAACGCCAGCTCCATACTAACTCTGGATAATAAATCCAGCTTTTTAAGCGAATATAAGGTGCAAGAAGGCACTATCTACCTTTCGGCAGTAGGATTGGACAAGTCGTTCAGTAATTTTAGTAGACACGCCCTTTTTGTGCCTATACTTTACAATATTGCCTCCTACTCTGGTGGTAAGCAACAATTGTACTATACCATTGGTGACAAAAGCATCCCACTAATCAATAGTGGCTTCAGAAAGCCTTTCACCATTCAGCAAGGCGAATTTGAATGCATACCTAATGCACGAGCCAAAAGCCTATTTATTGGCAATCAAATAAATACTGCTGGGCATTACACTTTAATGGATAATGACAATAAACTTATCAGTCGTTTGGCTTTTAACTACGACCGATTAGAAAGCCAATTGAGTACTCTAGAAAAAGACGACTTAACAGACTTAAGTCAACGATATAGTAATATCTTATTAATCGACAAAAACAGCGATAGCATCAGCAAGTATTTAAAGACCCTCAATACAGGTACTCCCCTTTGGATATACTGCATTATGCTAACACTCTTATTCTTGATTATTGAAACCCTATTAATCCGACTATTATGAGCATTTTATTCAAATCCGTAAAAGTAATTGACACACACTCATCCTTTCACAACAAAGTGGTGGATGTACTAGTGAAAAATGGTAAAATAGAATCCATTAAATCCTCTATTAAAGCCGATAAAAGCTATAAGGTAGTGGAAGGTAAAAACCTCCACCTCTCTCCTGGTTTATTTGATATGCAAGTGAACTTTAGAGACCCTGGTTTTGACTGGAAAGAAGATTTAAATACAGGTATCAAAGCCTCTGCCAAAGGCGGTTTTACAGGCGTATTATACATGCCAAGCAACTTGCCGAGTACAGACAATAAAGTTCAAGTAGAATATTTACTCAATAACACCAAAAACTCACTAGTGAATATTGTCCCTGCCGGAAACATTACTAAAGAGAATAAAGGAGAAGAATTAACCGAAATGTTTGAAATGAATCAAGCCGGTGCTAAAGCCTTTACCGACGATCGAAGAAGTGTGCAAAAAACCGACATAATGAAGTTGGCACTCCTTTACACCAAAAACTTTGAGGGTTTAATTATGAATCAACCCAATGATGCTACCATTAGCAATAATGGAAAAATGAACGAAGGCATTAGCAGTACTAGTTTAGGTTTAAAAGGCATCCCTGCCTTAGCCGAGGAAGTTATGCTATCAAGAGATATTGAACTGGCAGAATACACTGGGGGTAAGCTACACGCAAATAGAATATCCACTGCTAAAAGTGTGGAAATGATTCGAGCTGCTAAAAAACGTGGTCTAAATATCAGCTGCGATGTAGCCATACACAACCTCATCTTAAAGGACGAAGACTGTGCCACTTTCGATAGCAATTATAAGGTCTTTCCTCCTCTACGAACTGAAAGCGATATAAAAGCTCTGAAAAAAGGCTTAAAGGACGGCACTATTGATGCCATCTGCTCTGACCACAATCCTGAAGACTCAGAACACAAGGTGCTGACCTTCGACCACGCTAACTTTGGAATTATAGGCACACAAACGGCCTTTCCTCTAGCTTGTGAACTTGAAAAAGAAATTGGACTAGAAACCATTGTCAATGCACTTTCTAACAACCCTAGAAAACTACTGGGAATTGATTGCTCCGGCATTGAAGAAGGACAAAAGGCCAACCTTTGCTGCTTCTCTACGGATGATGAATGGGTATTTGATGAAGAGGCTATTGCGTCTAAATCCAAAAACAGTCCGTTTATCGGTAAAGCCTTTAGAACAAAAGTTTTAGGCACAGTTAACGGTAAACAATCCTCTTTCTAAAAGTCAATTTGCAAACCATCATAAGCAATCTGAACGTGCTTTGGTAAGTCCTTACTAACGTCTTGGTGCTTACCCATAAGGTGACTAATATGAGTAAAGTAAATACGCTCTGCTCCTGTAGCTTTTCCCACCTCCAAAGCCTCCTCAAGAGTGAAATGAGATAAGTGCTTTTCTTTTCTTAAAGCATTTATAATCAGTATTTTGCATCCCTTTACCTTTTCAAATTGTTCATCGCTAATAAAATTGGCATCAGTCATATAAACCAAGTCTTTGATACGGTAAGCAAAGACCTTCATTTTGTAGTGTAAAACCTCTATGGATTGAATCGGAATATTGCCAATGGTAAACTGAGATTCTGAATCAATGGTATTAAAAAATACTTTGGGTGTACCGGGATAGCTATTTGCCCCAAAGACATAATGAAATTCATTTTTTAAAGCTCCCTGCACCCTTTCAGAAGCATAAATGGGCATATCCCTTTTGAATTTGAAATTAAAGGCTCTTACATCGTCCATACCGGCAACGTGGTCTTTATGCTCATGGGTATAAACCAAAGCATCGACTTTTTTAACTGCATGGTTCAGCATTTGCTGACGAAAATCAGGACCAGTATCGATAACCACCGATGTAGTATCGCTTTCAATAAGCACTGAAGAACGCAGGCGTTTGTCCATAGAATCCGTAGAAAGACAGACCTCACATTCACATGCAATTACAGGTACACCTTGAGAAGTTCCTGTACCTAAAAAGGTTAATTTCATTATCGTCAAAAATTTTACCAAAAATAAGATTAATATAGTTGTTATTTAAAAGACAGTTTTTACATTTGTTGAAAGAATCTGAAAATGACAAAACCAGTTATTCTATCGCCCACCCAAAAGGCTCTCCAAATTAATCTGGACAGCACTATCTACGGAACATTTGCAGAAATCGGCGCAGGACAAGAAGTCGTAAGGCATTTTTTTAGAGCCGGTGGTGCTTCCGGTACTATTGCCAAAACCATGTCGGCTTACGATAAAGATTTTAGCGATGCCATCTACGGAAAAGAGATTGACGGCAGATACGTCTCTAAGTCGCGATTAAAAAAGATTCTTAAACAAGAATACGGACTGATAGAAAACCGACTCAGACGAGAGGAACACCCTGATAAGAAGTACTTCTCTTTTGCCAATACCCTAGCGACCATAAACTATACCAAAACGGTAAAAGGTCATGGTTGGATGGGTTGTCGTTTTCAGACGGCTGCAGACAAAGGGTTTAACGAGGTTATTTTTCATGTTCGACTAAATGACTCGGATGCAAAATTGCAGCAAGAGACCATAGGCATAATGGGTACTAACCTCATTTACGCTTGCTTTAACCACTACTACCAACCAAAGACCTTCATTAAATCCTTGTACGACAACCTCACCAGAGATAATGTGGAGATGGACATGATACAGATGGAAGGTCCTGATTTTAAAGATGTAGATAACCGTCTGCTTAGTTTAATTCTTGTGAAAGAAGGCATGACCGATGCGGTTATCTTTGGTCCTGACGGAAAAAACCAACAGCCTTCGGATGTACTCTACAAGAAAAACATTCTGACTATCAGAGGAAGTTTTCGGCCTGTTACCAAAGTTAATTTGGATATGATGGAAAACGGTTATAATTCCTTTATTGAAGAAAATAGAGTGGATAAGGATAATGTACAACTGCTCTTTGAAATTACGCTATCCAACCTGAAAATGGAAGGCGATATTGATGAGAATGATTTCTTGGATAGAGCCGATATTCTTTGCTCCTTAGGACATACCGTACTTATCTCCAATTATAAAAAATACTACAAACTCATTGAATATTTCTCTAACTATACCAAAGCTCGTATGGGGCTTATCATTGGGGTGAACAACCTTTTAGAGATATTTGACGATAAGTATTACCGCAACCTCAATGGCGGTATTCTGGAAGCTTTTGGAATTCTATTTACCAGAGATTTAAAGATATACCTCTACCCTTACCAAGCAGATGTTAGCGATGAACTGCTCAACAGCAAGAACATCCCTATCCATCGCCGATTGAGACCCTTGTACGATTACCTACTTAAAAACGGCAGGATAAAAGACTTAAAGTTCAACGATAATGTCTTACAAATCTTCTCTAGAGATATCCTCCATAAAATCAAGAAGAAGGAAGACGGTTGGCAAGACGGTGTGCCTGAAGGTGTTAGTGAAATTATTCTTAACAAAAAACTCTTTGGGGTTAAGTAAGTAATCTATACTCAAAGCTTTTTACTCTTAGTACTTGCAAGATGCTCACGCTAGCGGGGATTAACAATCATTTTCTTCGTATAAGGACAGTGGGGGATTTCTATTAATACGGAATAGTGCAAAAGTTGAAAGACTAACAGAGGAGGTAGTCATTGGATCAATCCACGAGTCCTTTCTCTGTTAGTCTTTCGTTAGTATCCCGTTGCCTTAGAAAAATAAAAGAGCTTAAAATCAGTTAGCCCCTTTTGGTAATGTGACCACGGCGACTAATTAATTATCTAAACTCTTTCAGATACAAATTATGAGCGATACCAGCAAATTACAAGCCAAGAGCGGCCCCCACTGTCCTTAGTCTGTAGCTTGACTGGTGCGTATTATAGTTTGGATTTTTTTTCATGATTCATGGGCTAATAAGGCAAAAAAAAAGCGACTAAAAAGTCGCTTTTAGGTATTCAATAATTTAGTAACTCAATCCTGCAGAAAACTGAATTATTACTCTTGCTTTTTCACCATTCTGATAGCCTGGCGACTTAAAACGTAGTTCTTTGGCTTTTGCCAATACCTTAGCATTAAGCGATTCTTCTAACTCACTTTTTGCAGCTGCATCGTCCATATTAACAAAAACACCTCTTGGCATCTGTACATCAGAAACCGAACCGTCTTTTTCTACTACTAGAGAAATAACGCATTTTGTTACTTTTCCTACTGGGTTTTCCACTTGTATAGCTTCTTTAAAGTAAGTAAACAACTGATTCATAGTACAAGGATATGGAGCATCCGCAAAACGATCGTCTTGGCACTCTAGGAATACAGGCATTACTTCAGCACGTCTTAAAACGTCATCAGAAGAGGTTTGAGCAAAAGTGCTCAAAGTCATAAAGGATAGGCAAAAAACTAATATCTTTTTCATAAGTATGTGTTGGTTTAATTGATTTGACAATTTACAAATTATATTAATAGCTCAAAAGCTCTTTTAATTTTTGTTCAAAGCTATTCTTAGCTAAGAAATTAGCTTCTAAGTTTTTAGCAAAAGGAACAGCCGTATTTAAACTGGCTGAACGCCTTACTGGTGCATCCAAATACTCGAAGCAATGCTCGGCAATAAGTGCCGAAATATCGGCTCCAAAACCTCCTACTTCGCAGTCTTCGTGTAAGATAATGACTTTGCCCGTCTTCTTTACCGACTCAAAAATGGTGTCAGTATCCAAAGGCACTAAGGTTCTTAGATCAATTAAATCGGCAGAAATACCGGGGTTTTTCTCCAAAACATCCAATGCCCAATGCACTCCGGCACCATAGCTCACTATGGTTACTTCCTTGCCCTCTTTTAATTTTTTGGCTTTGCCCAACTCTAAAGTGTAATAGTCATCTGGCACATCTTGGTAAACGCTTCTGTACAGTGCTTTGTGTTCAAAGAACATTACAGGATTAGGATCTTCAATGGATGCTGCTAACAATCCCTTAGCATCGGCAGGGAAAGCCGGATATACCACCTTTAGCCCTGGCGTATGGGTAAACCAAGCTTCATTGGATTGGGAATGGAATGGCCCTGCTCCTACACCTGCACCCGTGGGCATACGCACCACTACATCGGCAGCTTGTCCCCAACGGTAATGCACCTTGGCTAAATAGTTGACAATGGGGTTAAATCCTGAACTGGCAAAGTCGGCAAACTGCATTTCCATAATGGCTTTGTACCCATTTATCGCCAAGCCCATAGAAGCACTCACAATAGCCGATTCGCAAATGGGCGTATTTCGTACTCGTTCTTTTCCAAACTCCTCAATGAAGCCATCGGTAATTTTGAATACACCTCCGTATTCAGCAATATCTTGCCCCATCACTACAGAATTGGGAAAACGCTGCATGGATTGCTTTAGTCCGTCAGAAATAGCATCAACTAAGCGAATGTTGGAAACAGCATCGCTTTGTGGGGATTGTGGCTGTAAATCGTAAGCCGCAAAAACATCTTCTAATTCTTGCTCTACGCTAGAGCTTATCTCCTCTTCTGCAAAGGCTGTTTCGAGGGCTTGATTAATCTCCTCTTTGATTGACGCCTTAGCCTTGGCTATCACTTCTTCTGTTAATACCTTTTCTTTCAAAAGGAATGCCTCAAAATTACTAACCGGGTCTTTTGGTGCCCATTCGTCAAATTTTTCTTGAGGAACGTACTTCGTGCCTGAAGCCTCTTCATGCCCCCTCATTCTAAAGGTCATACACTCTAGTAATATAGGTTTTGGATTGGCTTGCATTTCTTTTTTAAGTTGGCTAATGGTTCGGTACACTTCCAAAATATTGTTACCGTCAATGGAATAGGATTCCATGCCAAAGCCTTTGCCTTTATCGGCTATCTTTTTACAGCGAAATTGCTCGTTTATAGGGGTAGACAAACCATAACCGTTGTTTTCTA
This sequence comes from Flavobacteriales bacterium, assembly GCA_016779935.1. Classification (NCBI taxonomy): domain Bacteria; kingdom Pseudomonadati; phylum Bacteroidota; class Flavobacteriia; order Flavobacteriales; species Flavobacteriales bacterium. The sequence continues at coordinate 16,761 of JADHMQ010000013.1, read as the reverse complement.
TCACGAATATTACAGGCAAATCCCATACGGCTGCAACATTAAGTGCCTCGTGAAAATCGCCTTCGGAAGTACCGCCTTCGCCACTAAAAACTGCTGTAACTTGCTTATTGTCTTTAAGTTTATTGGCAAGGGCAATGCCATCTGCCACCCCTAGCTGAGGTCCTAAGTGAGATATCATTCCAACAATGTTATAGTCTTGAGTTCCAAAGTGAAAGGAACGGTCTCTACCCTTGGTAAAGCCATTCATCTTTCCCTGAAATTGAGAAAATAAACGGTGCAAAGGAACGCCTTTGGTGGTAAACACTCCTAAGTTACGGTGCATAGGTAAAATGTATTCCTCTTGCTCTAAAGCAGAAGTTACACCAACTGCAATCGCCTCTTGACCAATGCCAGAAAACCACTTTGATATCTTGCCCTGACGAAGAAGAATAAGCATTTTTTCTTCTATCATTCTAGGTTTAAGGATGGAAGTGTACAACTCTACTAGCTGCTCATCACTAATTCCTTTACGATTATAGATCATAAACTAATGCCTTCGTTAGGTGGTAAAAATATAATAATTCGTTACTTTGTGCAATAAATATAGACCTATGAATTGGGAAGATATCATCATTAGTATTTTAGTAGCTGCAGCCATCCTTTATCTGTTTAAAACACTACGCAAACCTAAGTCTAACTGTGGTGACAACAACTGCGACTGTGGATAAAATATGGGTATAAATCACTTGATTAGCTTTTTAAAACGAATTCTTTCCTTATGTGTCATTTATGCCATAAGTCGATTGGCATTTTTCTTCAACAACTATAACTTCGGTCAGTTAGATGAACTTATGCTAGCCCTCATCGAAGGTCTTCGCTTTGATATATCAGCTATACTCTACATTAACCTTCCTGTATTTGTATTGTGGATTGCTCACTTTTTCAGTCCTCAAAAAAAGGTTTTCAACCGCCTGATTAATATCGTTTTCTACGGCATTAATATTCCCTTTATTCTGTTGAATAATATTGATATTGCATTTTATACCTTTAATCTCAAACGTTCTACTGCCGACTTTTTCAACTTTATTACCTATACGGATGTAAAAAACGTCTACCTCAAATATGTCATAGACTATTGGTACGTGAGTTTACTTAGTATTTTTCAGATAAGCTTTTTGCTTTCTCTCAAAAGCCTAGCCCATTCAAGCCAAAGAAAGCTGTACTCAATTGCTACACTTTTATTAGCTGTTGGGATGTTGATAATTGGACTTAGAGGCGGTACTCAGCTAAAACCCATTAAACCCATTCATGCTGGAGTACTAACATCCTGCAGCTTACCCGATTTGGTACTTAATACGCCCTTTACTGTTTTACACTCTTACAATAAAGAGAACCTCATTCCATTCCATTATGTAAAAGAGATTGACAAAAACATCTATAACCCCATTCACCACCACCCTTCGGATACCTTTTCAAAGGAAAATGTGGTCCTTATTATTCTAGAAAGTTTTTCAAAAGAATTCGTAGGCTATCACAATAATGGCATTGGTTACACCCCTTTCTTAGACAGTATTATGTCTAGTGGCTTAGTTGTAGAAAACGCCTTTGCTAATGGGGTGCGTTCCATAGAGGCATTGCCAGCCATTACAGCATCTATCCCTTCTTTGATGAATGAGGCTTTTATTACCACTTCTTACGCCAATAATAGTTTTGAAAGTATTGCCAGTATCTTACAAAAAGAAGGCTATAACACTTCCTTTTTTCATGGTGGCGAAAGTGGAACTATGGGCTTTTATGAGTTTACCAAAAAAACTGCCTTTCAAGACTATTACGGTAGAGAAGAATACAATAATGATGCCGATTATGACAACAATTGGGGAATTTATGACGAGCCATTTTTTCAGTTTTTTGCCCAAAATCTAAAACAGACAAGTGAGCCGTTTTTGAGTACAATTTTCTCACTTAGCTCACATCCACCCTACAAAATTCCAGAGCAACACAAAGGGAAGTTTCCACAAGGCAATCTCGACATCCACGAAAGCATTGGCTACACCGACTATGCAGTCGAGCAGTTTTTCAATTCTGCCAAACAAATGGATTGGTTTGAGAATACTCTATTCGTAATCACTGCCGACCACACCTCCCCCTTATCTTCTGATTCGGAGTATAAAAATAAAATTGGCAGGTATTCCATCCCCCTTGTTTTTTGGAAAGCCGACCAGTCACTTAAAGGAAAGATACAAACCGTAAGTCAGCAAATTGACATAATGCCCACTATACTAGAAATTATAGGCTATGACAAAGAATTTTTTAGCTTTGGTAAATCAATATTCGACAATAAGTCTTGGGCAATTTCATTTTTAAAAGGAAAGTACCTTTTAATATCTGACCAAAACTATCTGTTGAACAGAAAAGAGAAATACTCCTCTTTTACGGACAAAGCACTAAAGAACAAGACCGAAACTAGTGATAGTTTGCAACTCTTATTGCAATCTGTAAAACAGGATTTTAACAGTAGAATGGTTAAAAATCAAATGCGTGTCAATGAAGATTAGATTTATCATAAATCCTATTTCTGGTGGTGGAAAGCATAAGCACATCATAGAATTACTGGAAAAACACATCGATACTAAGCGTTTTGACTACGACTACGTATTTACGGAAAGAAGTAAACACGCCACTGAACTATCCAAAAAAGCTGCAGACGAAAACATTGATGTTGTTGTGGCTGTTGGTGGAGATGGCACCATGCACGAATGTGCAAAGGGTGTATTGGGAAGCAAAACGGCATTAGCTGTTTTGCCTTGCGGCTCTGGAAATGGTTTTGCTCTTCATTTTAAGATGGAATCGGATTTAGAAAAAGCTATTGCACAACTGAACAGCTGTAAATTTAGAAGTATTGACAGTTGTACTGCCAATGGCATGCCCTTTTTTAATGTTTCTGGTGTAGGCTTTGACGCACATATTGCCAACCTATTTGCCACGACTAACGTTAGGGGCTTTATGACCTACGTTAAGCTGGTGCTTCGCGAATGTGCCTTTTATCCGGCTCAAACATATACGCTAGAATACGACGGTAAAACAGAAACGCATGAAGCGGTTATTATTTCATGGGCAAACGCTACACAATTCGGTAATAATGCTCAAATATCCCCTGATAGTATTGTGGATGATGGGCTTATAGATATTTGTGTACTAAAAGACTTTAACCGACTAAAGGTTCCCCTACTCTTGTACCGCTTGTTTACAGAACGTATTCAGCACTCCAAATACATGAAGATTATTCGTACCAAAAGCGTTAAAATCAGTTGTCAGTATGGGATTAGCCACCTCGATGGTGAAAGCGTGGATTTAGGCTCAAACATTCGTATTGATACAATTCCAAAATCATTAAATATATTTGTTCCTCATGGCTAAGAATAAAAAGAAAATAGGTGTAATGTATTCCACCAACTCAAATTACGACTACGAATACGAAAGCGAACAAGAAACCCTACCCATTGCAGAGCAACGCTTAGAAGCTTGGGTGGATAAAAAAAATAGAGGCGGAAAAGTAGCGACTATATTCAAAGGTTTTGTAGGTACAGAATCAGATTTAAAGGATTTGGGCAAAATGCTAAAATCTGCTTGTGGCGTAGGAGGTAGTGCCAAAAACGGAGAAATTATTATTCAAGGAAATGTTCGTGATAAAGTCATGAAATTACTAGATGATAAAGGCTATTTCTGCAAACGTGTAGGTGGCTAAACTAAGGAACGGTATAAGTCTTCATACAATGGAATGATTGTATCTAAATCGAAGGTTTTGGCGTGTTCTAAAGCATTTTTCTTAAACTGATTTAAGCTAGCTTCATCTTTCAAAATAGTCAATGCAGCTGCAGTCATGCCGTCAATGTCACCTACATCGCATAAGAATCCGGTTTTACCATCAATATTTACTTCTGGCAAACCGCCTACATTTGAAGACACTACCGGAACACTTGAGGCCATAGCTTCTAAAGCCACTAATCCAAAACTCTCAGTTTCGGATGGCAATAGAAATAAATCAGATATTTCTGTTATTTGTTCTATTCGCTTGGACTTGCCCAAAAAGAAGATTTTATCTTCTAAATCCTTGCTTTTTGCCAAAGCTTTTACGCTTTCAAGCTCAGGTCCTTCACCAACCATCAGTAACTTAGCAGCTACCATATGCTGTATGCCTTCGAAAACACGAATAACATCGTCCACACGCTTGAGTTTTCTAAAATTTGAAATATGTGTAACGATACGCTCATCTTCACTAGCAAAGGTATTTCTTAATGTAGAGTTAACGCCATTTTGATAGAGTGAAAAATCGACAAAATTTGGAATGACCCTAATGTCTTTGTCAATTTCAAAAAAGCGGTGTGTATCTTCTTTTAAACTTTCTGATACTGCTGTTACAGCATCGGATTGATTTATCGCAAATTCAATAACTGGCTTATACGATTTATTCTTACCCAAAAGTGTGATATCTGTTCCGTGTAGTGTGGTAATAAAAGGTAAATCAATATTTCTGCTTTTTAAAATTTGTTTTGCTGAATAGGCTGCCGAAGCGTGTGGAATGGCATAATGTACGTGAAGCAAATCCAATTGTTGAGATATAGCCACATCAACAAGTTTACTAGAGAGCAACAACTCATAAGGAGCATACTCAAATAAGGGATAATCGGAAACAGAAACTTCGTGGTAAAACATGTTTTCAGTAAATAAATCCATACGTACTGGCTTACTGTACGTAATGAAATGCACCTCGTGACCACGCTCTGCAAAAGCTTTGCCTAATTCTGTAGCTACGATTCCACTACCTCCAAAGGTTGGGTAACACACTACACCTATCTTTAATTGCTTTTGCATCTATTCTGTAGTTCGTATGGCATCGTAAAAGACTTCCATAATTTTTGTGCGAACATCCATCTTCAATAATTTTTTATTTTCAGAAGTTGGATGTATTCGGTTGGACAAAAATACATAAACAAATTTTTCTTCAGGGTCTGCCCAAACTAAAGTGCCCGTAAAACCGGAATGTCCAAAAGCTGTAGAGGATGGACTGCAATCACAAGCTGGACCTCCCTCTTGCCCTTCCAGCACGGCCTTATCAAATCCAGCTCCTCTTCTATTCTCTAGTGTACAATATTGGCAATCTGTAAATTTATTGACTGTTTTAGTTTCAAAATAGCGTTTGTCGGCATATTGTCCGCCTTGTAATAGCATTTGCATAAAAATGCCTAAGTCGTTAGCATTGGAAAACAAACCGGCATGACCACCAACACCACCTAGCATCGCTGCACCCATATCATGCACATCACCTCTTAACAACTGGCTTCTAAAATAATAATCAAACTCTGTTGGAATAATGCGACTAGAGTCAATGCGTAATTTGGGTAAATACCCCATAGTGCTCAGTCCTAGGGATGAATAAAAGGTGTTGTGAACAAATGTTTCCAAAGGCATATTGGTTTTTTGTTCTATTATATCTTTGAAAATATAAAAACCTATATCGCTGTACTTGTACTCTTTTTCTTGTAATTCGGAAACCAAAATTCGCTCCATGATACTATCAGGATATTCACGATGTAAATATATATTTTCGGCAACTCTAACATTAAAGGTATCTGAGTATGTTGTACTGTATAAAGTATCTCTCAAACTACCATCTTCTTGGAGGGTTTCAATATAAAACGGAATCCAAGCCGCTAATCCAGATTGATGAGCTAGAATTTCTCTAATTTTCAAATCCTTTTTATCAGAAGTATTGGCAAGTTCAAAGTAATTGGATAGTGATTTATCCAAGTCAATGGTATTGTTTTCTTCTAAATGCATTATGGAAGGAACTGAGGCTATAATCTTTGTCAATGAAGCTAAATCATAGACATCGGTATTCTTAACTTCTTGCTTTTTTTTGTAGGTATGGTGTCCAAAACTCTTCTGGTAAAAAACAGCTCCATCTTTAATAGCAAGGATTTGGCAACCTGGTGTGGCTTCTTTCTCAATAGCATCTAGGGCAATACTATCTACTTTCATGAGTATTTTGGGTGATATACCCATATATTCTGTCGATGTATAGCGTATTCTGTTGGCAGTAATGTTGAGCCCGCTTCCTGCTTTAAAATGAGCGTTAGAAACTGGTAATTTACCATTCGCTCCTATCCCTCCAAAAATAAGTTGAGCAAGGGATTCTTGAGCTATTTTAGAATTTTGGTAGCCCAAAATAAGTCCATCAAAAGAATAAGTCATCAATAAATCACTAATGGAATAGGGATTTGCAAAGACATTCAATATTACCTTTGACTGAAGGGCTAGTGTTTGTAAAAACAAATCCGTGTTCTTGTGTATATGATAGGATTTCCAAGCGTTCTTATTGGATTTATGAACGGATGCTATTACTAGATTATACTGTTGCAGTTCACGAAGCAAGTTATTACGTGCTTCTTCGGAGTGTTCTTCTGTTAAGTGATATATTTTTAAAGGAGCATAATGACTCAGCATTTCTTCAAAGGGCTGAGAATTTTCGCCAATACATACGACTGCTAAATGTAAAGTGTCCAACTGCTTAAGCGGTAGTAAATCATCTGTGTTTTGTAGTACCGTTATTGATTTTTGAATCAATTCTTGGTTTAATAGTCTAGACTCCTTTGCATTTAAATCTTCGACAAGATTACCTTCACTCAAATGAATACTTTCATCTAGTCCAAACCATTGTTTTGCCATGAGTATTTTTCTACATCGTTCATCAACGTACTCTTGAGAAATGATTTTCTTTTCAATAGCTTCTTTAATTTTTTCAATAGCCTTAGGAACGTCCTGTGCAAATAACAAGATATCATTCCCAGCCAATAGCGCTTTTAAATCAACTTCTCCAGGCTCAAAAAATTTGCTTACCCCTTTCATATTTAAAGCATCGGTGAATACCAGTCCGTTGAAGGCTAGTTCGTCTTTTAATAAATCGGTTACTACTTTTTTAGATAGTGTAGATGCTAAAGAATCGGTATCATCTAGTGAAGGAATATTTAGATGAGCAACCATTACACTGCCTAATCCTTTATCAAACAGATATTTAAAAGGGATAAGCTCCATACTGTCTAATCGTTCTTTTGAATGATTGATAGTCGGTAATGTTTTGTGAGAATCGGAGTCCGTATCGCCATGACCTGGAAAGTGTTTGGCACAAGCCAGAACACCTTCGTCTTGCAAGCCATTCATATACGCTAAAGACAATTGAGCTACACGCTGGGGGTCTTCCCCAAATGATCTATTGTTTATAATGGGGTTATTAGGGTTTGAGTTTACATCTACAACAGGGGCAAAATTTACATGTACACCTAATCGCTTACATTCTCTTCCTATTTGACGTCCCATTTGGTAAATCAATGAATCGTTTTGAATAGCACCCAATGTCATTTGCCAAGGAAAGCGAATGGTACTGTCTATTCGCATGGATACTCCCCACTCTGCATCTTGTGCTATCATTAAGGGAGTTTGACTTATGGATTGATAATGATTGGTAAGTCGTAATTGGCGAATAGGTCCACCTTGTAAAAACATAAGTCCACCAATGTGGTAGTTTTCAATTAAATTTTCAATTTCTTTAAGGTGATTTTCTCCTTTGTTAGAGTAAGCTGCAACCATAAATAATTGAGCTATTTTCTGCTCTTGTGTTAGAGAAGTTAACACACTATCAACCCAAAGGGTATCGGCTTGGTAAATAGGGGCTGAGATAGTTGTAACATCAGTTGACTCCTCATTTAGGAAAGAGGTAAGAAGAAGTAATATAACACCAATAATTGCCGACAAAAATTTCATATCAATTAATGAGTTAACAAAACTAACAAATGAATATTGATTTAAGAAGATTGCATAAAAAACTTTATGAACAATAACTGTTTAACTAGACCATAAATGAGCTGGTATCTTTTTTAGGAACTGGACGTATACTCATGACTGGAATATCTGATTTATTTATCACTTTTTGAGCGTTAGACCCAAGGAAGTTTAATTCTAAACTATCCTCCTCCTTTGTCATTATCATTAAAAAGTCAGCACCTATATCTTGAGTGTAATCAACTATTGAGCCTGAAAAACTTTTAGAAGGGCTTATTTCAACATACTCCATTGAACATTCAACATCTTTAGACTGAATAAACTCATTTACTTGAGATAGGTTTCTTTTAAGTTTATTCTTAACAGTATCATCGTTATTATCAAAGGAAACTGAAAATACCCTAACTGCCGAATTAAATAATCGAGCAAACTTAATAGCATGTGTTACCTTTTCTCTGGTTTCTTTATTCAAATCTAATGGCAGCGCGATAAGGTCACATTGATTTTTAATCTCTTTTCCTTTAAGAGTAATTACTGGACAAGAAGCTGAACGAACCACCTTATTGGCGTTCGAGCCAATAAATTTCTTTTTGATTTCTTTTGGCGTACCGTCTGTACCCATAATTATCAAACTAGCGTCAATCATCTCAGCAGTTTCGGTGATTTTTTCGTAAATCTTACCTATAACAACCAAGCATTCCACATCATTTACTCCCGTACAATGCTCACTTACTAAAGCATTCAAATTTTCTCTTACTTTTTCTTTGAATTCCTTTTGCTTTTCTTCGTAATCAGAAAATAATTTCTGAAGTGCTGAGGGCATTTCAACAACAGATAGAAGCACTAAATCAGAATTAGTATGATTGGCAACTATAACAGCTTGTTTAAGTGCTAGGATAGATTGATTGGTAAAACCAATTGGAACAAGAATTTTTTCATTAGTAGAACTCATAATTTTGAATAGCTTTGTATATATGCAAAAGTAATAAAAATGAGTATGAAATCGAGTATTAGCGAAATAAAAGGTGTGTATCATTTAAATTTACTAGCCGAACACGTAGCTAATGACATTTTTTTAGTTGGTGACCAAGGCAGAGTAAGTGAGATATCAAAACGTTTTGATTCTATTGAATACAAGATTTCAAATAGAGAATTCACTACACATACAGGCTATATTGGAAATAAAAGGGTAAGTGCATTATCAACAGGTATTGGAACTGACAATATTGATATCGTATTGAATGAACTGGATTCTCTGGTACCCAAAGATGTATCTCTTAATCTAATCAGATTAGGAACTTCAGGAACTATTCAGAAAGATATTGATATTCATTCTTTGGTTGTGTCTACTCATGGATTGGGAATTGATAATCTTATGCATTTCTATGCTGACAACCAATTTGATAAAGACTTACAAATAGCTATAGACAAACAACTGAAATGGCCAAAAGAGCTTTCAAATCCATACATATACGCAGCTGATAACGAGTTACTTTCAAAATTTAAAGATTTGAAAAGTGGAATTACAGTTACTGCTCCAGGTTTTTATGCTCCACAAGGAAGAAAATTGCGTTTGCCTTTTGCTATTGAAGATTTACACGATCGACTGAAATCATTTGAACACAATGGCTTAAGAGTTACAAATTTTGAAATGGAGACCTCTGCCCTATATGGATTAGGCAAATTAATGGGACACAAATGCCTAACTATTTGTACCATTCTGGCAAACAGAGCAACGGGTGAAAAATCTACATATTATAAATCTGCTATTGATAATATGATTGATACTGTAATTGCAAAACTGTATTAGTATGAATCCAAAAGTTCTTTCAGCTCTTATTGAATTACTTGAAGATCCTGACAAAGAAGTTTACAAAACTGTAAAAAACGAACTTGTAGATTTAGGAACTAATATCATTCCAAATCTAGAGGAGGCTTGGGAAAAGAACTTTGACTCAATCATTCAAGATAGAGTTGAAGAAATCATTCACGAAATCCAATTCAAAAGCTTGCTTGACGAACTCAAATTATGGATATCATCGCCTAAAGATATTCTTGATGGCTGGCTGATTGTAAGTAAGTATCAGTATCCTGAACTTAACAAAGAATCTTTTGAAGGTATTCTTTCTAAAATTAGTTTTGAAGCTCAAACTGCTATTGAGAAGTGCAACAGTGATATAGAGAAAATTTCTGCTTTAAATACTATTCTTTTTAACAGATATGGGTTTAGAGGAAATGTGAAAAATTTTCATTCACCTGAAAATTCTTTCATCAACGACGTGATTGAGAACAGAAAAGGAAATCCCCTATCACTGAGCATTATCTATATGTATATTTCTCAAAAAATTGGTCTTCCAGTTTGTGGTATAAATATGCCGAAACATTTTATTGTGGGCTTTGAAAGTGAACATCATTTTGATGTTGATTCTATTAAATTTTATATCAATCCTTTTAGTAAAGGGACTATACTGAATAGACAGGATTTAGAAACCTTTCTTAAAAGGGAAAAGATAAAAGAGTCTTCAACGTATTTTTCACCATGTGGTAACAAGGAAATATTAAAGCGATTAATAAATAATCTGTTACACTCTTATACTTTTCAAAGTAAAAAAGAAAAAGCTGAAGAAATGGTTAAATTCCTCCAGCTTTTTAAATCAATATAATTTACGTTCTACTTCGCGAAGTTAACCGCTCTAGTTTCTCTAATAACCGTAACCTTTACTTGTCCAGGATAGGTCATTTCAGTTTCAATTTTTTGAGATATTTCAAATGATAGTTTTTCAGCATCTGCATCTGAAATCTTTTCACTTTCTACAATAACTCTCAACTCCCTTCCTGCTTGTATAGCATAGGATTTTACAACTCCTGGATATGAAAGTGCAGTACTTTCTAATTCTTTAATTCGTTTGATGTAGGATTCTACAATCTCACGACGAGCTCCTGGTCTTGAGCCTGAAATGGCATCACAAACTTGAACAATAGGTGAAATCATAGAAGTCATTTCAATTTCGTCGTGGTGGGCACCAATAGCATTGCAGATATGCTCTTTCTCTCCGTACTTCTGTGCTATTTTCATACCCAAAATAGCGTGAGGTAGTTCTGGCTCATCATCTGGCACTTTACCAATATCGTGAAGCAATCCTGCTCTTTTGGCAGCCTTAGCGTTTAAGCCTAGCTCTGAAGCCATGGTGGCACACATATTTGCCACTTCTCTAGAGTGCTGCAATAAATTCTGACCATAAGAGGAACGATATTTCATACGCCCTACCATTCGAATAATCTCAGGGTGTAAGCCATGAATGCCTAAGTCAATAGAGGTACGCTTACCAATATCTATTATTTCTTCTTCGATTTGTTTTTTAGTTTGTTTAACCACTTCTTCTATTCGAGCAGGATGAATTCGTCCGTCAGTGACTAATTTATGTAAGGCTAAACGAGCAATCTCTCTTCTAACTGGATCAAAACATGAAAGAAGAATTGCATCAGGTGTATCATCAACTATAATTTCAACGCCTGTTGCAGCTTCTAAAGATCGAATATTTCTTCCCTCACGACCAATAATTCGTCCTTTTACATCATCACTATCGATGTTGAATACAGAAACCGAATTTTCAATGGCTTGTTCAGTTGCCGTACGTTGAATGGTTTGAATGATTATTTTCTTGGCATCTTTAGTAGCCGTTAACTTAGCTTCTTCAACAATCTCTTGTACGTAAGCCATAGAGTTTGTCTTTGCCTCATCTTGTAAGGCTTGAATGAGTTCTTTCTTGGCTTCTTCTGCAGACAGACCAGAGATGGTTTCAAGAGCTTCTACTTGTTTTTGTAATAATTTTTCTGATTTACTTTCTTTATCTTTTAAAATAGAAAGTTGCCTGTCAACATTTTTACGGGCTTCATCGAGTTGCTTTTCTTTGTTATTTACCTGTCCAAGTTTTTGGGATAGTTTACTTTCCTTTTCTTTTACTCGACTTTCAGATTGGGAAATCTTTTGATTTCTTTGATTAATGACTTTCTCGTGTTCAGATTTAAGTTCAATAAACTTTTCTTTGGCTTGAAGAATTTTATCTTTTTTTATCTGTTCGGCCTCTTTCTTAGCCTCTGATAGCAATGAGTTTGATTTTGTTTTTAGATTATTTTTAAAAATAAAATATGACACTACCCCTCCTACTATTAGACCAAAAAGTGTCAATAAAATTAAAATGAATACATTCATTGTTTTTAGTTTTTAGAATTATAAAAAAACCCACACCAATCATTGAGCTAATAAACTCCTTAAAAATATGATTGGGGTTGCTACACAATCGCAAAAGTCCACTGTCCTATAAATAGAAACCACGAAGGTTGAGGCCGGTTTTTGAAAGCATAAGTCATTCCCCAGATTAAAACGTGTTGAGTTTAAAAACTGGATTGATGCGGGTTAAAATGTAAAGAACGTTTTTTTATAAATGTTTGTCGATTATAGACTCCATTGCTAACAATTGATCTTCTAAGCTACTGTCAACTTTCACTTTTTGCTCATCACCTAGAACTTTAACAGCCATTTCTAGCAGACACATACTTAATAAGTCTTGTGTGTCTCTCGCTTCAAACCTTGATTCATAGATTTTCAATCTATCCTCAATGGTTTTCACAGCCTTACGCACTCCTTCTTCATCTTCCCTTCTAATAGTAAGTGGGTAAACTCTGTTTGCGACTGTTACTTTTATCTTTAACTCTTTCATAGAGCGCTTAAAATCATTTGTTCAATAAAGCGATGCATTTGTCTATTTCCCGCACCAACTCATTTATTTTCTTTCTCGCTGCTTTATTATCTCCTTGTTCTGATTGAATAGAGGTAGAAAGCTTTAAGATTTTGTTTTTCTCTTCCAATTGTTTGATGGCTTGTTCATGAAGCTCTATCGCTTTAGAAAGTTCATCAATTCGATCGAGCGACAGTTTATGTTGCTCGTTCACAAACTCGTACTTAGCAATCAAAGATTCCATTTTGCTATATAATCTTTGAATAGTTGCTTTCATAATTTTCGCGAAATCACGTTCAATTGAAACGATTTAGCAAATTTAACATTGAATAACATAATTGCAAAGTATTACGTTATTTTTTTAGTGTTATTTTTGCCCCAACATTATTTACCTTATTTTATTTAAGATGCATAAGTTAATAGTTTGCATAATTTTTATCCTTTGTATTAAGGAAGTTAAATCGCAAGACTACCCACAAGATTTTTTTCGCTCTCCCCTAGACATACCTTTGCTTTTATCTGGAACTTTCGGAGAGTTAAGACCTAATCATTTTCATGCGGGAATAGATTTAAAAACCCAAGGTAAATCGGGGCTTAAGGTATATGCCGTTGCAGATGGTTATATATCTAGAATTAAAGTGTCAACGAGCGGTTATGGAAAGGCTATATATGTAAAACATGATAACGGTTTTAGCTCTGTATATGCTCATCTTATGCGATACACTGGTAAAATTCAAGACTATGTTATTGAACAACAGTATGCCTCTGAAAAATATGAAATTGAGTTGTTCCCTAAAGTAGATTCATTTAGAGTGAAAAAAGGCGATATTATCGGTTTATCTGGAAATACTGGTGGCTCATTTGCTCCTCACCTTCACTTTGAAATTCGAAACAGTGGTAATCAAAACCCTATTAATGCACTGCATTTTGGGCTAAAAGTAAGAGACGATATCTCTCCTATTATTAAGAGTTTGAAAGTGTATTCTCAATCTCAGAACACACAAATCGATGGTCAAAGTTCGGACAAACTTATAAAAGTGATTGGTGGCAGTGGTGGCGAGTATACTTTAAAAGATACTGTTAAAGTTTCAGGGCCTTATGCATTAGGTATTCACACCTATGACCTATTAAATGGTGCTAATAATAAGAATGGAGTGTATTCCATTGAAATCTTTGTCGATAACCTCTTATTTTACTCATTAAGTATGGAGGAATTTTCTTTCAAAGAAAGTCGTTACATCAATTCACACTTAGACTATTCTGAAAAAGCAGAAAGTAATACGAAACTTCATAAGTGTCTTATTCAACCTAATAATAAGTTAAGTATATATGACTTTTTAAGTAATGATGGTACCATAACACCTCATGATAGTGTGCAATTTGTAGAAATTTTTATCGATGACTTACATGGAAACTCATCTTTACTTTCATTTCACGTTGATAAAGTGCCATATGATGAATCTATTCCAAAAGATTCTATTACTTACGTCAAGAAATTTCCTTTTAACAAAAGAAATTTTTTTAAAAATGAACATATAACAATAGACATTCCTGCCAACTCTTTGTATGATAATTTATATTTTGACTACAAAATGACTTCAGACTCAGTACTATTTTCTCCAATACACCATATTCATAATTCTAAAACTGCTGTTCATTACAGTTATTCTATTAATATGAAAACGGATGTTCCAGCCTCATTGCGTCCTAAAGCATTCATCTGTAAACTAGACGATGATGATAAATTAAGTTACATCGGAGGAAAATATGAAAACGGATATATATCTACCAAAACTAATACTTTCGGTAAATACAGCGTTGCAGTGGATACAATTGCACCAGTTGTTATTGGACTAAATATCTATCCGGGAAAAACCATGAAAAGCTCAACTCTAAAAATGACTACATATGATGATTTTAGTGGTATCAAAAGCTATAATGCTTACATTGATGGACAATGGGTTTTAATGGAATTTGAACCTAAAAGCAACGAATTAACTCACTTTTTTAAAAGCGATTTAAAAGCCGGAAAGCATCAGTTCAAGTTAATTGTTACTGATAAAGTAGATAATTCAACGACATACGAAGCTGAATTTTACAGGTAAAAATTTTACAAACTGCCTGCTAAAGCTTTACAGTATTCAATAATTTCGTCCCTTACTTTTTCATAAACGACCATCTTTTGCTCATCAGTTCCTTCAGCATCTGCAGGGTCTTCAAAAGAATGATGAATCCTGTTAGTAGCATCTTTGAAATAAGGGCAATTATCCTTAGCATGATCACAAACTGTTAAGACATAATCAAAATGCATTCCATCGTATTCATCCATAGTGTTGGACGTATGACCATCAAGAGAATAGTTTAGCTTTTCCATAGCCTTTTTCATGTATGGATTAATGCCATGAGCTTCAATCCCAGCACTAAAAACAGAAAATTTATCTTCAGACAAAAGAGATTTCAAGCATACTTCAACCATCTGAGAGCGGCATGAATTGCCTGTACATAGAACCAATATTTTCTTCATAAATAATATATTGAAAATTAGAAAGTTATCAATGGTAACAAAGTTAGAATATTAAGAAAAATAATACGGGATTTTTTATGATGATTATTAATACATTTGTCAGCTGATAATGAAACATTTTCTTATTCTCATATTCTTAACCATTGTATTCTCTAGTAATGCACAAACCATAGAGGGATTTCTAATGTCCGATAATGGTGAGGCTATTGAAGGTGCAAATATTTCTATTGTTGATAAGAATAAAGGAACAATTTCCGATTCAAAAGGCTTTTATTCTCTTAAAATTTCTGCAAATCAAACTCAAGAAGCTATTTTTTCATTTGTTGGGTATAAGTCTAAGAAGATTAAATTACCTATGCTTAAAAATGGACAAACCTATAAGCTAAACGTCTCTCTAAATGTAATAGGTGTCTCCATAGATAATGTAGAAATTGAAGATCAAAAGACTAGAACAAACACTTTTGAAAAGGTAGATGTAAAAAATGCTGTTAATCTTCCCTCCACTAGTGGTGGTGTAGAGGGTTTAATTAAAACACTCCCAGGTGTTAGTTCTTCATCTGAACTTAGCTCTCAATATTCGGTTAGAGGTGGTAATTTCGATGAAAATCTTGTCTATGTAAATGGCATTGAAATATACAGACCCTTTCTTATTCGTTCCGGACAACAAGAAGGCTTATCCTTTGTCAATTCTGATTTGGTATCCTCAATAAAATTTTCTGCTGGAGGTTACAGTGCTCAGTATGGAGATAAAATGTCTTCTGTACTAGATATTCAATACAAAAAACCAAGTTCTTTTGGTGGCTCAGCAACCTTAAGTTTATTGGGTGCTAATCTCCATTTAGAAGGTGCTAATAAAACTAAAAAATTATCCTATTTATTAGGTGTCAGAAATAAATCCAATCAATACCTTTTAAATAGTCTAGAAACACAAGGCGAGTATAAACCGACTTTTACAGATCTACAGTCATACATTGATTATAAATTTAGCAACAAATTTTCTATGAGTACTCTTCTCAACTACTCAAGAAATAAATATCAGCACATTCCAACAAACAAGACTACTCGATTTGGTACTATAAGTGTGCCTTTAGAACTGAGGATTTATTTTGAAGGTCAAGAAGTGGATAGCTATGAAACGTTTTTTGGCGCTCAAGAGTTTAGCTATTCGCCTAAAAGTAATTTAAACCTTAAAATGACGCTTTCAGCTTTTCAGACATTTGAAAGTGAAACCTTTGATATTTTGGGGCAATATTGGCTCTCCGAAGTGGATAACGATTTGGGTTCAGAAACCTTTGGTGAATCCACCTTCAATATTGGTGTTGGCTCTCATTTAAACCATGCTAGAAATTATCTTAAAGCTACCGTTTACAATGCAGAGCATAAGGGTGTATATTTTAAAAATGATTTTGAGTTTAGATGGGGTATCAAATCACAAAGGGAAATCATAAAAGATGAAATTAATGAATGGACACTTATAGATTCATCTGATTTTTCTCTTCCTCATCCTGCCGATTCAATAGGTGTTGGCATTCAAAACTCCTCTCCTTTTTATTTAGACGATGCACTTAGAACATCTATAAGTTTAAATTCTAACCGACATACAGCTTATATGCAGTTCAGTCAACAGTTAGGCAAGTTTGATTTAACATCAGGTATTCGAACATCCTATTGGGATTTAAACGA
>JADHMQ010000012.1 GCA_016779935.1 Flavobacteriales bacterium | reverse complement strand
CGGCACCCTCTTTGGCTTCACTATGTATAAGTTCAAAGCCTTCGGCTTGTAAGCGCTTCATCTCCGATTGAATATCATCAACCTCAAAAGCTATGTGGTGAATGCCCTCTCCTCGTTTTTCTATAAACTTAGCAATGGGACTATTTGGATGAAGAGCCTGAAGGAGTTCAATTTTGGTCTCCCCTACTCTAAAGAAAGATGTAGAAACACCTTCCGATTCCACCTCCTCAACTTTGTAGTGGGCTTGATTGAATAGCTTCTCAAATAAGGCGTTGGCATTAGTAAGATCTTTTACGGCTATTCCGATGTGTTCAACTTTCTTCATAAAACAAAACTAAAAAAAAAGGGCGGTGAAAAACACCGCCCTTCCAAATATTATATTCTAGTTTATTAGAATCCAACGTTTAGAGAAATCCAAGTTTTTGTAACGTCTTCTCCTGTTCTATCAGTAGTAGCGTAGTTTACAGATACGCCTGAATTGTCAGATAAAGAGTATCCTAATGAAAGATCCATTACAGAATAATCGATAGTCTCGTTTTCAGATTTAATTGTGTGCATAGTAGCTCCAATCATGAAGTCACCCATTGCATAAGAACCACCGAAAGTCATATCAGTACCTTCATAAGTCATAGTAGAGTATTCCATACCAGAACCGTAGAAGTCACCGAAACTACCTGATGCCATGTAAAAACCATTCTCTCCGTACATATCGTATCCAGCGTGAACAGTTAAGTCATCATTAACAGCATAAGATACACCTAATGAAGTAAGGTCCATTTCTGTACCGTTGTTGTCATTTGTGTAGTAACCTAAAGATAGTTCTGCTCCATTATCCATTGCATAAGTTGCATCTAGACCCATAGAAACATCATCCATATTAAGCATATCTTCTGACTGAGTTGACGTGTAAAATAAGTTGAAGCCCATGTTGCCCATATCTTTAGAAATATTAGCAAACATTCTTGATGCATCGTGTGCAAAAGGAATCATGTCAGTTGCTTCAGTGTTATCTGCAGTAGAATAACCTACATGTACATCAGCGAAATCGTTGTTGATTCCGAATAAGAAACCGTCCCATGTGTTACCGTTTTCTTGTACCCAGTCATTATCTCCCATGATACGGCCGCTTCCAAAAGTTAATGCCATACGACCAGCTTTTAATGAAGCAAAATCCATTAAGTTAGTCGTAGCATAAGCCTGACGTAATGAGTTAGTAATGCCTTGATTAGCAAGGGCACCTAAAGTAGTAAACGAGTTAACTTCAGCGTAAACGCTTACTGCCTCTCCTCCGAATTCAACAGCAGCTCTTACTCTTTGCTCCGTACTCGTAGCATCTTCAGTCGAATTAACTCTTGTTCTAGAGTCAACAGACCAATCTTGTGCAGAAACTGTTGTTGCTAGTCCTAACGTTAAAGCTAGAACAAAATGCAAATTCTTTTTCATAATAAATTTAGTTAAAATTGGTTAATAACGAGCGCAAGATGCAAATTTATTCTATAACCACCAAAAAAAATCAATTTGTTCTTCTTAACACGCTAGTGTTGATAATAGGGGGTATATAGAGTTTATGTATTAGGACAAAAATCTTCTAATTCGTTGATTTTCAGCATTTTGAACATCATGTTTTGGTTGTGTCAAAAAGACACTAAAATCATACGATAATAAGGGTCCCTGGAGTACTCCTCTAGTGCCAAGACCATTAAATACGCCAATTCTGTCGTATTTTGGGTGCAAACCTATCAAAAATCGACGATCTTTTACCGTTGGACGAACCCCCGCTTCACTAGTAACTACCTCAAAATCCACCTCTAAGATCTCTTGCAACTTAGTCCTAAGGAACTCTTGTCCCTCCCTAGTAAGCTCATCTGTAAAATCTGTGTGATTATAGGTCGCTCCTACCGTATAAAAGTGATTTCCTAGAGGAAGAATGTACACACCCTTACTTATTATACTATCAAAATGATCAACTTCTGGTATGCGTATAGTCAAAACCTCTCCTTTTGTAGGTGTAATCGGCAGTTTACTAAACAAAGGGTTATGCATTACCCTAAAGCCTTCACAGAAAATAATGGTTTTAGCTTCAATATCTTTATAGGTGTTATTTTCAGTTATAAAAGCAGAAAAATCAAACTCCTCTTCTAGCAAATTGCAGGTTGTTTTAAAGTATGCTCGTGATGAATCCAAAAACACATTAGTATCAAGGTATCCAGAGGGGCTTATGCTAGCAGAACCAAAATCATCTTTTAAAGGGCTAGAATGCTTAGCCTTATGGAAAGCCTGAATATACTCCTGCATATCCGTATTGCTATATTTAACTTGCCATTGGTGTTTGACCTCCTCATTCGAAAACAACCTCAGGATAGGCTTTAAATGAAAAAAGGAGGTGCCTAGCTTTTTCTCCAGCTCCTGATAACGTTCAATCGCCTTAGGTAAAAAATTATGAACATTAAATGAGGGGATACAGCGTTTCATCCCTACAGGATTGATAATTCCTGCAGCAACTCGGCTAGCGGAAGCTCTAAAGTTTTTATCAATAATTGCAATAGAATATTCTTTTTCTAAAAGGTCGTGAGCTAAAAGCGTGCCAGCAATACCCTGACCTATTATTAAGAAGTCGACCTTTTTCATTGAAGTTTGAATAGGCCCCAAAGGTAATTAATAAAGTTGTTTTTACCAGTAGTAAGAATGGCGTCTGTTTCGCTTATCGTTTATATTGAAGCCTAAACAGATTTCATGTGAACCAGAAGAAAAAGTGCTAATTGAACTAATGCCGTAATCATAGGAATACGATAAATTCATTGAGCCTGCTCTTACACCGGCTATGACAACTAAGGCTTGTGAGCTTCTAAGTGATAAGCCCGCCCAATAGGAGTTGTTAAATAGAAAGCGAGTGTTAAAATCAACTTGTACAGGACCGACTTCCGTACCTTTAACTAAAACAGAAGGTTCTATCTGTAAATCGTAGTACACATTAAAGATATATCCTGCATTGGCATAATAGTGCCTGACCTCATCGTTATCGCCAAATATTGGAGATATTGCTTCCTTAAAAGTAGATTCAAATAATTGATGAGCAGCAACGGATAAAAAGTAATTTTCTGAATACAAATACGCCCCCACATTAGCATCTGGCACTATCTTAGAATACTTTCCGCCTTGAAACTCTGGGTCTGGGTTGTTAAATTCAAGCTCATCCATTTTTAAGCTATGTTGGCTCAACTGACCGCTTAAGCCTAATGAAAGTCGAGTGTCATTATCATTCTCTAGCTGTAAATGATAAGCAAACGCTAGGTTTACTGACAAATGACTGTATGGTCCTGTCTGGTCTTGCATGATAATTGCACCAACACCAATTTCATCAAAAGCTACAGGCATATGATAACTTAATATGTTTGTTTGAGGAGCTATTGAGCCGAAAGAAGACCATTGAGTCCTCGAGCTAATTTTGATAGGAAAATACGGTTTTGAACCCGCAACTGCTGGATTAAGAATAAAATCATTAGAGATATATTGACTAAACATCGGCAACTGCTGCGATTGGACAGCTGTAGCAGATAACATCAATAAAATTAGTAGTCGTCTCATATATCTTTTTTATCGAACAATAGTTACAGTTCCTACCGTTGGCTCTTCGCCATTGTTTAGGGTTATCACATAATAATAGGTCGCTGAAGGCAATGGCTCGTTATTATACATTCCTTGCCAAGCACCGTCCCAAGCATTTATGTAAGCTTTTGTAGAGTAAACCCTATCGCCCCATCGGTTGAATACTTCGACTAATCCATCAGGGTATAATTCAATATTATCAATATGCCAATAATCATTATTTTGATCTCCATTAGGCGAAAATGCAGAATACGCATTAATACATGTGCCCACCCCTTCTGGCACAAGTGCATCTGTCTCTGAAATACAACCATTGGCATCTGTAACCACAAGCGAATAAGCACCTGATTGAATATTGTCGTTTATTGGGTTTTCTGTGAAATTATCCCACATAAAAGTATATGGAGGATATCCGCCAGAAACTACAGCCTCAGCACTAGCGTCATTATTATCAGCACAAGATGGTTCTTGAATAAGATAATCAATCTGTAGTGGAATGATGGGGTCAATAGTAAATGATACTTCTCTTTCACATCCGCCAAAGTCAGTAACCACAACAGAATAAGAGCCCGGGTCTGTAATTTGAACTAACTCTGTAGTTTCATTGTTCGTCCAAAGATAAGAATAAGGCACTTGTCCGCCAGAAGTTAATACCAATGCCGATGCAACCGGATTTTCTTCACAAATGTGAGTGTGCTCTACAAAAGCAAAGATAGAGTCGGGCTGTTCAAGGCTTTCAGAAGCACTTAATACACAACCAAACTGATCAGTCATCGTTACTGTATAATCGCCAGGAGCTAAAGATACAGCCGTTAAAGTTGTTTGTGCATTAGCATCATTCCACAATACAGAAAAATTTGAACTTGGATTTGAATTATTTAAAACAGCTTGTATTTCTCCTGAGTTAGGGATATTACAATTAATTGGGGTAACATTAAGGGTAATTGTCGGTTGAGTAACCTCAAAACTTTCATTAAGCTGACATCCATTGGCATCAGTGATTGTTACCGAATAATTACCCGCAAGCAATTGAGTAGCAGAACTTTGCGTAGAGCCGTTTGACCATAAATAGGTGAAGTTTGGGCTTCCACCAGATGGATTGGCAGATGCTGAACCATTTACGTCACCAGAACATCCAAGGTTTGAAATGCTTAGGTTCGACACTATAGTAGCGGGCTGAGGAACAAATACATTTGTAACACTAGAAATACAACCATTGGCATCTGTAATGAGCACTCCATAATTGTTTTCAGCAAGTCCAGAAATAGTATATGGTGCTTGATTAGTAGATTGGTAAACAGCATCAACAAAATAGGAGTAATTGCCTGTTCCGCCTGTTCCTTCAATAGTTACTTCACCATCTGCTAGTCCAAAACAACTAACGGAATCAATAGTAATGTTTGTAATAAGCACCTCATTAGGTGGTATTACATCAAAATTTAAGCTGTTCGAAACGCAACCATTGACGTCATACAAAGAGAAAGATTGAGTTCCTGCGGAAAATCCCGTAACCTGATTGTTAGCAGGAAGATTAATTAATATCGGATTGGGCGGTAACGAATAACTATAGGCGCCTGTTCCACCATTTGCTTCAATTTCAATAGTAGCATCAGATGATGATGGGCAGCTTAATTGGGATCCATTATAATCGGAAACAACAGAAATCGCAGTTAAGGATAATACTGTAGGTTCGTTTAAATCGTAATTCTCTTGGAATGAACAACCATTAATATCTTCAATGGAAATATTAAGTGTTGAAGCTGATAAATTTGCAAAAACCGGGGAGGCTTGATATGTTGTGCCATTGTCGATAGAATAAGCATACCCTCCAGCGCCACCCACAACTTGAATAGTAATCTCTCCATCCGCAGCCCCATTACAGCTTATCGGTGAACTTACTAATACCGGGTCTTGGGATAAGGGTTGTGGGGATTGAAGGTTAATTCCCTCTGCAGTAGATAAACATAAATTAGTATCACGAGCAATAAGAGTGTAATTGCCTGCTGGCAATCCATAGACGCTATCCCCTTCTGTAGCAGAATATGGGAATGTTAATCCACCGTCAATACTGAATTCATAAGAAGGTGTACCTCCTGATGCTATAAAACTAACCGCCCCATTTGTTGAGTCTGCACAACTGACGTCAAAACCAGAATAATTCAACAAAGAAGTTAGAGATAAGTTAACAGGTGTTGGGTTAGCTAAAAATGTGTTAAGAGACAAACTACAATCATTTGCGTCTGAAACAGTTACCGAGGGTGACCCGGAACAAATATTATCCACAACATTTGTATTCCCATAGTCTACTCCGTCCACTTCATAATTAAATGGCGCTGTTCCGCCTGAAGTTATAATCGTTAAAACAGCATCGCATTCGTCAGTACAACTGACCTCACTGGTAGTTTCAACATTATCAATACTGATGGGTGCAGGATCCGTGAGGGTTAATTGAACTGTATCTGAAAAACAGCCTAAATCATCAATTGCATAAAATGAATAATTATCAGCATTTAAGCCTGTAACAATATTGGCTGAAGGAACTGACAGGGGTTCTATATCACTGAAATATTCATAGGAATACGATACGCCTTCTCCTCCTGTTGCGACCACGCTTACTTCGCCATCAGAAACACCTGAACAACTTATTACTTCACCATTGTAATCGGATGTTATTTGAGCGTCAATTGTAACTGCTGAAGCAGGGCTAATAGTAACATCGAATTGTTCGTAAGCATAATTAGGTGCTAAAATGGGGTCTCTAGCGAATACTGAATAATTTCCTGGCGCTAAGTTCTGATATAAAACATCCGTTAGCCATGGTCCTGCTAAGCCATTAATAGAATACTCAATATCTGGACTGGCTAAAGATGCAGGAGTAATTATAATTTGACCATCATTAGTGTTACTACACGAAGTGTTTATTGCTTCAACTGTATCTATATAAGCGGCTATAACTAGTGAATAATCTTCTGTTTCACCATGAAAGTAACCCCAGGTTGACCAGTCTATAAAATCAAAATCCCAAAGTGAACCGGCTCCGTCAACACCACCAACCCTAGCATATACTACTCTCATCGCTATTTCACCTTCGACAGCATCGCTAGGGATAGTAACCGAACCGCTAAAAACAGGGTACATTGAACTGGATTGGGCAGAAGTAAATACAAGTTCGCCAGCATCTGAAAAATCACTATTTCCATTAAAATCAATGTAAACTCTAGCGGCCCTAGTGCCTATAATTTCATCCGAATTACATGTTCCTCCTTCAATTTCAAATTGATAGGTAGAATCTTTTGACACACTCATGGTATATACGAACCCTGCGGTATTACCATCGCCAATAGTGGAGTTTACAATCATGTAATTACTATATACCGCACAAGGACTACTGTAATTGCCTACGGGGGGACTCATAATATCATCTGCGCCATAAGGCGGTGTGCCAAAATAAACTCTTGAAACTAATTCGTCGCCGTAAAAGCTTGCTCCTTGAGAAAACACTGAGGTGTGCCCAAAAAGCACGCAGATAAAAAACATAAAAAACTTGTTCATTTAGGCGTTGTGTTAAGTTAAGTAGTTCTACAAACTTAACTATATAATTCCTATTTAGTTAACAAATAAGCAAAAAAAAACCGTAAAAATCTTACGGTTTTAAAAGAGGTTTCGAGCGGATTCGAACCGCTGTAGATGGTGTTGCAGACCACTGCCTAGCCACTCGGCCACGAAACCAAAATTGGGAAACAAACTTAATCTTTTTTTTATAATTTACACATTAAAGAATTTCTCTTTAACTAAAACGCTTTCAACGTCGCCATTTATAGGTGGGTTTATCTTAGAAACTGAAACCTCAACTGTTTCAATCATTGTATGATTTAAAACTATTGCATCGATGATTCTTTTTACGACATGTTCCAGTAAATTGCTTGGGATAGACATTTCAGTCTTAACAATGCTATTGATAGAGACATAATCAACAGTATCAGCAAGTTTATCAGAAATTGAAGATGTTTGTAAATCTGTTTCAACGGTTACATTAACCTCGTAGTCAGACCCTATTTTACGCTCTTCATCTAGGCAGCCGTGATAGGCGTATGCCTTTATGCCTTTTACTGAAATTACACCCATATCTACGATAGCTTTTGAATAGCCGTTTCAATCCTTTTAACAACTTCGTCTTTGCCCAGCAAAGCTGAAATCTCAAACATTGACGGGCCCATGCCTTTTCCCGTTACGGCTAGCCTAAAGGTTGGCAACACCATTCCTAAAGCCCACTCATTTACTTCTAGCAAGGATTTAAACTCTTTTTCAATATTCTCAGAAGAAAAATCCGACATTCCGCTGAATAAATCCATTACCTTTTTGAGTATGTCAGGCGTATGTTCTTTCCATTTTTTTCGATGGGTTTTTTCGTCATATTTAGAAGGGGGTTCAAAAAAGAATTGGCTGCTTTCCCAAATGTCTTCAACAAAAGTAGCTCGCTCTTTCATCAACTCACAAACATTAGCCAAAAGACCGCTGTCAACTGATTTTGAATCTGTTATTTTAGAGTGCATCAATTGGGCCAGTTCATCACCGCTTTTGCTTCTTAAATACTGCTGATTAAACCACTTGGTTTTGTCAAAATCAAATTTTGCGCCAGCTTTTCCAACCCTTTGCAACGAAAAGGATTCAACAAGTTCATCCATTGAAAATATTTCTTGAGCAGTTCCAGGGTTCCAGCCTAAAAAAGCTAACATATTTGTAAAGGCTTCTGGGAAATAACCCTCTTCTCTATAGCCTGATGAAACTTCGTCTGTTTCAGGATTGGTCCATTCAGTTGGAAAAACAGGAAAGCCTAATCTATCACCGTCTCTTTTGCTGAGTTTTCCGTTACCATCAGGCTTTAATATCAAAGGCAAGTGAGCAAATGCTGGGCATTCCCAATCAAAAAAGCGATACAACAGAACATGCAAAGGCGCTGATGGCAACCACTCCTCCCCTCTAATAACATGAGTTATTTTCATCAAATGGTCATCCACAACATTCGCTAAATGGTAAGTAGGCATACCGTCTGATTTAAAAAGGACTTTGTCATCGAGATTGTTTGTATTGACAACCACCCAACCGCGTATAGTGTCGTTTATTTTTACCTCTTCATTTCTAGGCATTTTAACACGAATAACATAAGAATCTCCCCTGTCTAGTCTTTCTTTAACCTCGTCTTCAGAAAGAGATATCGAATTCTGCATGCTATCCCTCACTACAGAATTATATTGTGGTGATGGCACTCCAGCATTTTTCATGCGCTGGCGCATTTCGTCAAGATCTTCCGCAGTATCAAAAGCATAATAGGCGTGCCCTTTTTCTAGTAATATATCAGCATACTGCCTGTACATTGGCTTGCGGTCCGACTGCCTGTATGGCCCTAAATCGCCACCATGACCCAAGCCTTCGTCAATATTTATCTTACACCACGACAGAGCGTCTAAAATGTATTGTTCCGCTCCAGGAACTAAGCGTGTTTGATCCGTATCTTCTAGTCTCAACAAAAAGTCTCCATTGTGTTTTTTTGCAAAAAGATAGTTGTATAAGGCTGTTCTCACACCTCCCATATGCAATGGTCCTGTCGGACTTGGGGCAAATCTTACTCTTACTTTATCCATCAATGTCATTTAATTAAGCCAACAAAGATACGTTTTCTTCTATATTGACTGTTTTGTGATGGTGCTAAATATCTTACCTTTGTGGTATGAGTGGTCGTAGCGAATTGTTTGAAAAACTTGAGGAGTTTATTAGTAAGTATTATAAAAACCTTCTCCTTAAAGGGGTAATCTACTTCTTTTCTGTTTTTGTAGGTTTCTTCATTCTGTTTTCTGTTGGCGAATACTACGGTCAATTCAACACACTAATTAGAACGTTTTTATTCTGGGCATTTAGTGTTTTTAATCTATTCGTTTTATGGAAATGGGTGGTTATTCCTTTGATAGGTCTTTACAGGATTGGGCAATCTTTGGATTACTTTGAAGCCGCTAAAATAATTGGTAATCATTTCTCTAGTGTTGAAGATAAATTAGTAAATCTTCTGCAGCTACAAGAATTATCGGAAGATGATAACGCCCTCATTGAAGCCAGCATACAACAAAAAATAAATCAGCTTAAGCCAATACCTTTTACAAAGGCTATTGATTTAAGAGCCAACAAGGTATATCTGAAATACGCCATAGCACCAATTGCAGTATTGATTATTCTTTTCCTTTCGGGAAATAAAAATATGGTTTTGGAAAGCTCTTCAAGAATCATCTCTTATAATACCGAATACCTGCCTGTTGCTCCTTTTGATTTTATAATTGACAACACTTCATTACAAGTGGTAAAAGGTGACGATTTTCAACTTTATATGCATTATGAAGGCTCTGAAATACCCAAATCTAGCCAAATAATGGTTGGAGATAATGTGTTTGACATGAAAAAAGAAGCACAAGGAGAGTTTTCCTACCTCTTCAAAAACCCCCAAAACAGCTCAGATTTTAGGTTTACATCTAATGGGTTTACATCAAGCTCAAAGACACTAACCGTAGTGCCAAAACCCTTTGTGGTACGCTTCACTACAGAACTAGTGTTTCCAACTTACATCAAGAAGACAAACGAAACCCTTGAGAATACGGGTAACCTTAATATTCCAGAAGGAACACGGGTTAAATGGTTGTTCTACACGGAAAACTCAGATGAGGTTTTTATGCAATTCAATGAAAGTGAAGCGTGTGAACGAACTTCAGAAAGCGCCTTTAGTTTTCAAAAGCGATTTGTAGAAAATACAGCTTATAGTCTTTTCACAAAAAACAACTTCGTAAAAGGGGACAGTATATCATACCAGATTAGCGTTTTTGCAGATGAATACCCAAATATTTCTGTTGAAACAACTGTAGATAGTATCAACGAAATGCTACACTATTTTGATGGTGTAGTTCAAGATGATTATGGCATTCTGAAACTAACATTTAATTACCAACTAATTGAAGGCGATAGTAGCAAATGGCAACAGGTAGATATCGTTGTAAACCCATCAAATAATGAAGAGCGTTTTTTTGTTAATTACAACTTTGCTGACTTGGGTTTGGCTTTTGGTCAAGGGATGAACTATTATTTTGAAGTGTGGGATAATGACGGTATAAACGGAAATAAATCAACAAAATCTAGTGTCGCAACTTTCCAAGCCGCAAGTATTAAAGAGTTGGAACAACAATCTGACAGCAAAAACAATGAACTAAAGGCTGACATCAGTGAATCAAAAAAATTGGCAGAAGAAATACAAAAAGAGCTTGAGGAGCTTCAAAAACAACTCCTAAAGAGTAAAGAACTAAGCTGGGAAGACAAACAAAAAACTAATGCTCTACTTGAAAAGCAAAATGAGTTAAAAAATAAAATTGATAAGATTCAAAAACAGCAAAAGAAAAACAGCCTTCAAGAAAAACAGTATAAAAGCCCTAAAAACGAGCTCCTTAAAAAACAAGAAGAAATTCAACGCCTTTTTGAAAGCCTGATGGATGAGGAGATGGAGAAGATGATGGACGAGCTTAAAGACATGATGGACGATATCAAAAAAGAAGACCTCCAAAAAGCTCTTGAGGACATGCAAAAAAGTGATGAAGACATCGAAAAAGAATTAGATAGAACACTAGAACTTTTTAAGCAAATGGAGGTTGAACAAAAGCTAGAAAAAAACATTGACAACTTAAAGAAGCTAGCCGAAAAACAAAAAGAACTTTCAGAGAAAAAAGACGATAAAGAGGCTTTGAAACAAGAGCAAGAAAATCTCCAAAAAGAATTTGAGGATATCCAAAAAGATTTAGAAAAAGCTAAAGAAATGAATGATAAGCTGGAGTATAAACAAGACATCCCAAACACAAAACCTGCTGAAGAAGAGATAAAAAATGACATGCAAAAAAGTGTAGATCAGCTAGAGAAAAACATGAAAAAACAAGCGGGTAAAAGTCAAAAAAGTGCCGCTGAGAAAATGGAAGAAATGAGTCAGTCCTTACAGTCTGCCATGCAATCAGCTGAACAAGAGCAAGTAGCTGAAGACATGCAAACCTTAAGGCAAATTCTTGAAAACCTGATTGTCCTTTCCGTTGATCAAGAAAACATCCTTAAAACTATCCCACAAATTAACATCAACAGCCCTCTTTATTTAGACTATTTACAACTGCAAAAAAAGCTTCAAACAGACGCACAAATTATCGAAGACAGCCTCTTTGCCCTTAGTAAAAGGCAACCTCAAATTGAGTCTATCGTTAATAAAGAAATCAATACCATTAACTTAAGTACAGAAAAAGCACTTGAAGAGATGGCCGAAAGACGCTCAGCAAAAGCGAGTGAACGACAACAATTCGCCATGACTTCAGCAAACAACCTAGCGCTTATACTTTCTGAAACGCTTGAGCAAATGCAAAAAGAAATGGCTAATATGGAAAGTAAGCCTAGCAGTAAAATGTGCAATAAACCAAATTCTTCAGGAGGGGAGGGCATGAAAGAAATGAAGCAAAAGCAAAAGCAAGTGAAAGAGCAGATGAAACAAATGCTTCAATCCAAAGATGGCAAAAACGGAAAATCAAATAAAGGGCTTGCAAAACTCGCCGCCCAACAAGAAATGATTCGAAACCGGATGAGCGAACTAAGAGATGAATTAGGCAATGACAAAAACGGAAAAAACAACCTTGATCAACTCATCAATCAAATGGAAGAAAATGAGGTTGATATTATAAACGATAATATAACCTTGGAAAGCATCAGGCGACAAGAAACAATAATGAGTCGTTTACTTGAAGCCGAAAAGGCTGAGAGAGAAAGAGATGAGGAAGAAAAAAGAGAGTCAACAGAATGGATGAATGATTTGTCCAAACGATTGGTAAATCCGTATGAGGAATACCAAAAAGAGAAAGAAAAACAGCAAGAGTTGCTCAGAACTATGCCGCCCTCTTTCACGCCTTTTTACAAACAAAAAGTCAAAGAATATTTCAATGAAAACGGACAGTAAAATTTTCCTTCATTCAGAATGTAATTTTGAAACCAACTCCATATCTCATTTGGATTCGTGGATTAAAAACACAATTGTTAGTGAGAAAAAAACATTGGGAGAAATCAACTATATTTTCTGCGACGACGATTACCTTTTAGAAAAAAACCAAACCTTCTTAAATCACGATACATTAACAGACATTATCACATTTGACTATTCAGATGAAAACGGTATAGGGGGGGATATTTTCATAAGTATTGATCGAGTAAAAGAAAATGCTCGTAAATTTGCAGTTCCTTTTGATACTGAACTTAGACGAGTTATGATTCACGGTGTACTACACTTGATCGGCTATAATGACAAGTCAGACGAAGAAAAAGAATTAATGAGAGAAAAAGAAGATTTTTATCTCAAACAAAAACACAAGTAACTGTATATCAGTATTTTATATGTTTAAACAAGAATATGACGTAATTGTAGTTGGAGGAGGACACTCGGGTTGCGAAGCAGCAGCGGCAGCAGCAAATTTAGGATCTTCTGTATTGCTAATAACTATGAACATGCAGACCATCGCTCAAATGTCTTGTAACCCAGCAATGGGAGGGGTGGCTAAAGGTCAGATTGTAAGAGAAATAGATGCTTTAGGAGGTTATTCTGGAATAATCACCGATAAAACAATGATACAGTTTAGAATGCTAAACCGTTCAAAAGGACCAGCTATGTGGAGTCCCAGAGCACAAAGCGATAGGATGAGGTTTGCTGAAGAATGGCGATTGACACTAGAAAGCATTCCAAATGTAGATTTTTGGCAAGATATGGTTACTGATCTATTAATAGAAAAGGGCGAAATAAAAGGAGTAAAAACCGCAATGGGAATAAATGTCAAAAGTAAAACAGTCATTCTAACAAACGGAACCTTTTTAAACGGAACCATACATATTGGAGAAAAGCAATTTGGTGGTGGAAGAACTGGCGAAAGAGCTGCCGTTGGGCTAACCGAATGCTTAAACCGACTAGGCTTTGAAAGTGGCAGAATGAAAACAGGAACGCCGCCAAGGGTAGACGGTAGGTCGTTAGACTATTCAAAAATGGAGGAGCAAGCGGGTGATATAAACCCCTCAAAATTCTCATTTATGGATACGCCGCCATTAAAAAATCAAAGAAGCTGTCACATCACATACACCAATCCCAGAGTACACGAAATCCTGAAAACAGGCTTTGAAAAATCGCCTATGTTTACAGGGCGAATACAAGGCTTAGGACCAAGGTATTGCCCATCAATAGAAGATAAAATTGAACGCTTTGCTGAAAGAGATCGTCATCAAATTTTTGTAGAACCAGAAGGGTGGGATACTGTTGAAGTATACGTAAATGGATTTTCGACATCCTTACCAGAAAACGTACAACATGAAGCCATTCAACAAATTGTTGGCTTTGAAAATGCTAAGATATTCAGACCAGGCTACGCTATTGAATACGATTACTTTCCGCCCACTCAATTGCAAAGAAGCCTTGAAACAAAACTGGTTAATGGGCTGTATTTTGCAGGACAAATCAATGGAACAACAGGCTACGAAGAAGCTGCCTGTCAAGGCTTAATGGCTGGTATTAATGCAAGCAGAAGAACTAATGAATTGGAACCAATAGTACTGAAGCGTTCAGAAGCTTACATTGGTGTGTTAATTGATGATTTAGTTACAAAAGGAACAGATGAGCCATACAGAATGTTTACCTCAAGAGCTGAATATCGAATACTTCTAAGACAGGATAATGCCGACCTGAGATTAACGAAAATTGGAAGAGACATAGGTTTGGTCAGTGATTTGAGAATGTCAGAGCTTGACAAAAAGAAGCATAATATTGAAAATGCACTTTCATTATTTCAAAAAGAAAGCATTAGCCCTGATGAAATGAATCCAATTCTTGAAAACAATAATAGCAGCCTAATAAAACAAAAAACAAAGCTTGGTAAAATTTTAAGCAGACCACAAATTAAACTTGACGACTTATTAAAGTTAAAAAGCGTAAAAGAAAAAACAAAAGAAATAAAACTAGACGTTTTAGAACAAGCTGAAATACAAATTAAATACAACGGCTATATAGAACGAGAGCGAGAAACCGTAATGAAAACAAATAAACTAGAAGGAATACGAATTCCCAATAAGTTTGACTACGGTAAACTTCACGCAATCTCTGCTGAATCTCGTGAAAAGCTAAATCAAGTTAAGCCAGATACGATAGGCCAAGCATCCAGAATAAGTGGCGTTTCTCCCTCTGACATTAACGTCTTGTTAGTATTTATGGGACGATGAAAACGGCTTAAAGCACACTCTTCTTACCATCTCAACATCAGCGTGGAACAACAATGTTCCACGTGGAACACAAAAGAACACTCACATTAGTTTTTCCAAAAACAAGTAAAAACTTAAGCCTAAACAGTAAATATTTAATGAGGTTTATATGCTGAACTAAACAAATGATAGCTGTTTGAATTGGGACACTTAATGAAGTTCATCCCTAAAATTTATACATACGCAAGGCGATTATAAAAATTAGACGGACATTATTTGCAAGACAGTTTGACCGAAGATGTAGCACAAACAATAAACATTCAAAAAAACAGCTGTAAACCCACAAAACCGCCCCTTTTAAAGCGATTTAAAGACCGTGCAGCCTGTTTTGAGCCCAGAACATCAAAACCAAGAAAAAGGCCCTTAAAAAAGAATATATGAAAAAAACTATAAAGTCTTGATAGTCAGAGTTTTATGGTTTTTCTTGAAGAATAGTGGCTCCGGAGGGATTCGAACCCCCAACCGTCAGAGCCGAAATCTGATATTCTATCCAGTTGAACTACGAAGCCAAAAAACAAAGATATAGCTAGTTTTTAATCAAACAATAATTTGGGGGCACAATAGTTAGAAGTTTAGTAATTTTACATTAATGAAAAAAATTTTATCACTTACAGTTATTTTGGTGTGTTTATTAAATTCTAAAGCACAAGATATTGGAATAGGGGAATGGAAAGATTATTTACCGTACAACAACTCTATTTCTGTCTGTAAAATAGATAACAGAATCTATACGGCTACAGAAAACAGCTTGTTTTATGTTGATACAGACAACAAGAGCATTGAAAGGCTAAACAAAATCAATGGAATGTCAGATGTAGGTATTAGTTGTATGGAAAAAGACCCGAACAACAATATAATTTTGGTCGCCTATGAAAGTGCAATTATAGATATTCTTAAAGACGACTCGGTATTTAGCATAAAAGATATTGAAAGAGAAAATATTATTGGACAAAAAAAGATAAACAATATTACCTTTTACAACAACAACGCTTATCTCTCATGCTCATTTGGGGTTATAGAACTAGATGTTATTAAAAGAGAAATATTGAACACATTTTATCTAAGCCCTATGGGAAACCTAAACATTATAGACGTAGAGTTTAAAAACGAAATAATATATGCTGCAACACCACAAGGGATATATTTAGCTGAGATGAACAGCAATTTGTCAGACTTTAATAGCTGGTCGTTGATCGCAGAAAAGACAGGGATTAACGACTTAGAAACTGCATTTGGTAGACTTTACTTAACCATAGAAAATTCAGATAGTATTTTTACCTACGAGGATAGCATCACAAACCTTGTTAGAGTAGAAGGCTTGAGATTTATAGAGACAGTAGAAGGCAGGTTATTTGCTGGGTCAACCGGCAAAATAGACGAACTAAATCAATACAACCAATTAATAAATATAACTGAAAGCTCTTCGATAGAATATATTACAGACATTTATTTCGATGAAGAGTATTATTGGGCGGCGGAAGAAAAGAGGTCTCTGGTTTCAATATCAAACACAGAGCAGGTTAAATTCTATCATCCACAAGGGCCCGTAACAAACTTGGCCTACACCATTAACTTTTCAGACGATAAATTGTTTATTTCTCCAGGCGGCTTATCCGTAGTTTGGGGTAATAATTTTACTTATGAAGGGTTTTATTGGGCGAATGGCTACGACTGGAATAATGTGCCTTATACAAGCTTAGCAGGAACAAGAGATGTTACTAAAATAGTAGGAGCATCAAATGGCGATCTTTTTTTAGGCACCTGGAATGATGGCGTTTTACATTTAAAATATAGCGAAGAAATAAACAACTACATTCTTTACAAAGAATATAACCATATAACAACAGGCGGAGGCCTAGAAACATTAGAAAACGGTCCAAACG
Source organism: Flavobacteriales bacterium (assembly GCA_016779935.1). Lineage (NCBI taxonomy): Bacteria > Pseudomonadati > Bacteroidota > Flavobacteriia > Flavobacteriales > Flavobacteriales bacterium. The sequence goes on along the minus strand of JADHMQ010000012.1, from coordinate 40,713 downwards.
CTGATAACTATGGCTGGTTAAGAATAAGAGGAATGGTCTTTGACGAAAACGGTCTATTATGGATTACAAATTCCATGACAGAAAAAGGATTAGCCTTTATGAATACCAATGAGGAGTGGCAGTCTTTAGAGATAAAAAGCTACAATACCACAAATAGCAACCTTGGCGACATCACTATTGATGAAAGTGGTCAAAAATGGTTTTATATTGGAAGGGGTGGAGGTATCATTGTATATGACGATAATGGCACGCCTGATTTAACGTCAGACGATAAAGACAAAAGGCTAAGCACTACAGCTGGAAGCGGAGGGTTACCGTCAAACTTTGTCCATTCCATAGCAAAAGATAGAGATGGAGAAATATGGGTAGGAACAGATAAGGGTGTAGCGGTATTCTACAGCCCAGAAAATATATTTGACCTAAACAATGACGCACAGCTAATTTTAGTAGAAAATGATGGCTATGTAGAGCCTATAATTGCCAATGAGACTGTAAAAGCAATTGCTATTGATGGCGCCAATAGAAAGTGGTTTGGAACACAAAGCTCAGGCGTGTTTGTATACTCAGATGACGGGACGGAACAAATACATCACTTTAATACTAAAAACAGCCCTATATTTTCAGATAATATAAACGACATAAAAATAAATCAGAAAACAGGAGAAGTCTATATAGCCACTGAAAAAGGTCTTATCTCATACTTAAACGGAGCAATAGAATCAACAAGCTCCAGTCAAAATGTACTGGTATATCCTAACCCAGTTAGAGAAGACTACTACGGTCCAATTGCCGTCAAGAATGTAGTGGAAAATGCAAGTGTGAAAATTACGGATATCAATGGCAATCTTATCTCATCGTTTACTGCGCTAGGCGGTCAGGCAGTTTGGGATGGTAAAAATCAATTTGGAGAGCGCCCAAGCACTGGGGTCTATCTCGTTTTTACCACTAATCCAACAGGAACAGAAACCAATGTTGCCAAAATTTTATTCATAAAATAGATGCATCAGCAGACAAAGGGAATCGTGTTGAGTAAGGTTAAATATGCTGAAAGCAGTATAATATGTAAAATATATACATCTGAGTTTGGCACTCAATCTTACATTGTAAATGGAGTAAGAAAAAAGAAAGGAAATAGTGGTTACTATCAAGTCCTGAATCAACTAGAGCTCAACGTTTACAACAAAAACGGTAAAGAGCTTCACAGGATAAAAGAGGTTAAAATGTCAGCCATTTATTCTAGTATCCCTTTCGATGTTTATAAAAGTTCAATTGCTTTATTCATAGCAGAAATTCTTAGTAAATGCTTAAAAGAAGAGGTAAGTAATTCGGATTTATTTGGGTTTTTAGAGACCGCTCTAATCGATTTAGACAACAAAGATTTTGATAGTCAATTTCACATTAAGTTTCTTGTCGCTTTGAGTCAATATTTAGGAATATCCCCTAACATCGACAATCATGAACTTGCATATTTTGACCTTCTTAACGGTCAATTCACAAACGACAATAATCAACACAAACATTATACCGAAAATACGAAAGATGTGTTCTTGGCGTTTAAGCATGACAAGGTGAAAAACAAAAGAGAAACATTGAACATTTTACTAGAGTATTACAAACTACATATTGAGGGGTTCAATACTATAAAGTCAAAAGACGTTTTAGAAAAAGTATTAAACTCATGAAAAGATACATTTATATACTCCTAGGATTTGGATTACCATTATTTAGTTTTGGTCAAGACACCCTGCTATTCAAAAGCCTTCCAGAAATAATATTTATTGAAGACAAAGAAGAAGATGAACGTGTATTTAGCCCCTCACAAATAGAAAAAATTGATGGTAAAAAAATAAACTATAACGCCCCAACAACTTCGGCAGATTTACTGCAAAAAACAGGGGCTGTAATGGTGCAAATGAGTCAATCCGGTGGAGGTAGCCCCATCATCAGAGGTTTCGAAGCAAACAGGGTCCTTCTTGTAGTGGATGGTGTTCGTCTAAACAATGCCATTTATAGGTCTGGACACTTGCAAAACAGTATCAGTATTAGCCCTCTTACTTTAGACAGGGTAGATATCATTTTTGGACCGTCCTCGGTGAAGTATGGAAGCGATGCTCTTGGAGGTGTCATTCACTATCACACTAAAAATGCTAGTGTTGGCAAAGGCTGGAAAGGAAATATTTTGCAGCGTTATAGTAGCGTGAATAATGGTGTCAACCTTTATTTTGATCAAAAGTGGGGAAGTGAAAAATGGGGGTTCTTTCAAGCCATCAACCTCAATAGGTTTGGCAACCTTAAAATGGGAGGCAATAGACTTCATGGCTACGACGACTGGGGGACTGAAGAGCATATTGTTGATGGGAACGAACAACTTAAAACAGCTTATGACCAAGCTGATTTTATTCAAAAAATACGCTTTAATGCTAATGAGTATTTGGGCTTCAAGTTGAACCTTCAACTCTCCACAAGTACAAACATCAATCGCTTTGATCAGCTCAATGATATTAATGATGATGTGCCAAAATATGAAGAATGGTATTACGGTCCTCAAAAACGGCTTTTAATAGGTTTAGGCTCTGAACACCAGAAAAAAACACCTTTATACGATAGTTTTAATAATACTGTGTCCTTTCAAGAAATACATGAAAGCCGAAACAGTAAAAAATCAAATAGCAACTTAATTCAACGTTTCGAAAAAGTATCTGTTTTTGCAAACACTTCAGATTTTATAAAAAAATGGGGGTATAAAAGCCTAAATTATGGCCTTGACCTTCAGCACAATATTGTAGAATCAACAGCGTCTGAAGGTACTAGCACAAGATATGCAGACGGGGGTAGTGAACTTAGTTCTCTTGGGGTATACTCTCAATACAAACATCCATTTGGCAAACGGTCGTTCTTCAGTGGTGGATTAAGATATAATATGTCTTCACTCAATGCTACATTCATAGAGGTTCAAAACTATAATTTTCCATTTGAAGAAATCACGATTGAAAACAGTGCTTTAACTTCAAGTGCAGGTGTATTTATTGGTTTGAAAAAAGGATGGGAGGGAAGATTATCATTCGCAACTGGTTTTAGAAGCCCTAATGTTGATGATGTTACCAAAGTATTCGCAAAGTCTGGCAAGCTTACCGTTCCGAACAAAGATTTAACACCAGAATTCTCTACTAATTATGAGTTTGGTTTGACTAAGCGTTTTGGTAATAGCTACGTCAGTGGAACATATTTTTATACTCAATTGAAAGATGCAATAATCAAAAAACCGTTTTCTTTAAACGGTCAAGATAGTCTTATATATGATGGTGAACTGCTTCCTTTGTATGCCAATACCAACTCCCAAGACGCTTATTTATTTGGATATAATCTACAAGCTTTCCTTGAAATTAACGATAAATGGTCAACAACTCATTCCTGTTCTTACACCTTTGGAAAAGACAATACCGAGAGCGTATTACTTGATCATATACCTCCATTCTATGGCAAAAGCCAAATAGAGCTCAACTCGCCAAAAACAAAAAGCAAGACAAGCATAATCGTTCATTACAACGCCTGGAAGATGGCGGAAGATTATAGTCCTAATGGAAGCGATAACCCTGAAGAAGCGACCGTTGACGGAACGCCCTCATGGTGGACCTTAAACTTAAATTATAGTGTTCCTCTAAACGATAAAATAACTGCTCAACTAAATATTGAAAACATATTTGACGTGCACTATAAGACCTACTCAAGCGGAATAAGTGCCCCAGGAAGAAACATTATCTTGTCGCTTGCTGCTGGATTTTAGTCTCTGAAATTAACCACGACAACTCCTGAAGAGCATTTCGCTTATCTTCTCCTGGGCTAAACAAAAAACCCTCAGTAACGACAACCTCATTTCGAAGGGTGTCCTGAAAAATATATGAAACGAATGGGCCTCCCATAAATGCATTTTCCATCTTCCATAGACCTTTAATTGTAAAAGAAGTGGCGCCATTAGCTTCAAAAGTACTAACATAAGGTAAATAAAGCCGCTCTGTTGTCATATAACTACCCTCTAACAGTCCCGGAACAAATTGCTTCAAAAGACTATCTCGCGCGCTTAAAACACTTTCAACGCTTAGTGATTCGGTCAGAGGGAAGCTGTATACAAAAACACCTTTTATTAACTCTAGGTCTTTCGGGTTGTATTCGTACCAAATAAAATTGGTAGTGTCTAACACTAAAGAAAAGGGTTTTGGTAAGCTCAAAGAGGCGTTGAACCTATCCTTTATGGCTTGAGAAAGTGATAGACCTGCAGAAGAAGAACGGTATCGGTCCTTTTCCTTTTGGTTAATTTTATAAGCAATTACAGGCGAATACTGATTTAGTAATTGGGTGAGCTCTTTTTTAGTCTTGTATTCGATTATACACAGCCATTGGTCTTCTGAAAAAGGTTGGGGCTCAAAGGCTATTTTGGACTGAACTCCTTTCTGAATAATAATAATGTTTCTGTGTGTTTCAAAAAAACGACTAAATGCCGCTTTAGGTATTTGTATAACATCAAAAATGGGCTCTTTCCATGCCAAGCCCTCAACCTCTGCAAATAGAGATTGGCGAAGGGTGTCAACCGCATTACTCTCCCAAATGTTGTCTTCCACCACTACAACGACTTCATTTATTGCGCCGCTATACGAGGGTAAAACGCTCGTATTTTGACAAGCATTAAAGAAAATAATAACAAATAAAAAAAGACGATTCATCTATCCAGTGTTTGGAATCTTTAAGGTGATTCCAGGCTTAATATCACGATAACTAATATTATTCATTCGTTCGATTTGAGCTACTGAAACACCCGAATATTTACGCGCTATATCCCATAAGGTGTCACCGACTTGTACAGTATAAAGCCTTTCCCCTTTACTATTAACCTTAGTTGCATTAGAAGCTTTTGGTGCTGCATCAGGATTGATATAAATAATCAGCTTTTGACCTATTTTAAGGTTATTAGATGATAGTTTGTTCCAGTTTTTTATCCGACCGACGGTAGTATTATAATCACTAGCTATTTTACCTAAGTATTCACCATCTTTAACTCGGTGTACTATGGGTTCGTCAACACTTACAAAACGTTCTTGAGAGCGTTCAGCATAAGCGTATATGCTATCCATATTATTTACAAACAAAGCCATTTTTTTAACAGGCAATTTGAGGGATGCTGTTTTTCCTTTTGAAACCGGTAATAAATTGGTTTTGTAGATGGGGTTTAACTCTTTAAGTACATCGATTTCAATATCAAGCAGGTCTGAAAGCGCCTCAAAAGTAACCGACTGACTAATGCTTATAGTATCTGTTTCTGCCTGAGTAAAACGATAGGGTGTAGGGTAAATATTATGATGTGAAGCGTAATTCATGATGTAATTTACCGCAATAAATTTTGGCACATAATTCTGTGTTTCCTTCCTTAGATAAGGGCGTAAAGACCAATAATCATTAACGCCATGTTGTCGCATTGCTCTTGAAACGTAGCCAGGACCACCATTATAAGCAGCTAATACTAACTCCCAGTCGTTAAACATCTTATATAAAAATGTAAAGTACTCACAAGCAGCAATCGTAGATTGTAAGGGGTCACTTCGTTCATCGATATATGAAGTAACTTTTAGGTCGTAAATTTTTCCTGTTGTGTACATAAATTGCCAAAGACCTGTAGCAGCTGAGCGTGAACGTGCATGAGGTTTTAAGGCAGACTCTACTATAGCTAAGTATTTAAACTCTAGAGGTAAGTCAAATTGATCTAAGACAGACTCAAACAATGGAAAGTAATAATTTGATTTACCGAGCATATTAGAAACGTGCCTTCGATAAGTGTTGGCATAAATATTTATTTGACGCTGTACAGCTTTATTATAGTCCAAACGAAATGGAGTGTGCTCGTCCAAAAAAGCCAAACGACCGGCAATGATACTGTCGTGAAAGCTGGGGATACTATCCGGCTCATAAGACCATTTGTTCAGAATATTCGTGTCGGTTTCGATTTGCTGTGATGATAGTTGCTCATTCACCCACAAAGAGTCCATTTTTGAATGTGTTGGGTTTTCTACTACAAAATGTAGAGAAACAGAGTCAACGCTAAGAGTATCAGAAGTGTTTGATTTAGCTGAAAAAACTGAAAGCACGACTGCTGTGAAAATAAAAAAAGAGATGTGTATTCTTTTCATAGCTACAAAATTCAAAATAATTACACTATAGTAAGAGGTGTTGACAGTATAATTATTAACGCTTATTTGTTCATTATCTGATTGGCAAAAGCCATTAGCTCTGCATCTTTGAAAGCGGGCGCCATTAGCTGTATACCAAAAGGCATACCGTTGCTGTGTTTTCCTGTTGGCAAAGACACTGCTGGTATACCTACAATATTAGCATGAACAGTAAATATGTCTTCTAAATAAAGTTGTGTTGGTTCATCATAGGTTTGACCTATTTTAAGTGCTGTATTTGGCGATGTTGGTGATAATATAAAATCACAGCTGTCAAAAATGGACTGGGTTTTCTCTGATAACAATCGCCTTACTTTTTGCGCTTTGGTATAATATGCATCATAATAACCCGCACTTAAGACAAATGTACCCAACATAATTCGTCGCTGTACTTCTTTACCAAAACCCTCCGACCTGGATTTTTGATAGGCTGACGGGATGTCCTTAGCGTCATCGCTTCTGTAACCAAAATGTATTCCGTCATATCTAGAAAGGTTGGAAGATGCTTCTGCAGTAGTTAATACATAATAGGTAGGCACAACATAATCCAGGTATGGGAAATCAATTTCTAAAACCTCATGCCCTTCCTCTTTTAGAGTATCAATCGTGTTTAAAATGTGTTGCTTAATTTCTGGATCAAGTGCGGGACTTTCAATAGTGCTTTTTAAGTATCCAACTTTTGCTTTTTTGATGGGTTCTAATTCAAAACTAGGGACTTCCTTGGTTGAAGAAGTGCTATCAAAATCGTCATTTCCAGAAATCACCTCCATAATTAAGGCGGCATCTTTGACATTATGAGTTAGAGGCCCTATTTGGTCAAAAGAAGAAGCGTAGGCGATAAGGCCCCAACGGCTTACGCGTCCATATGAAGGTTTATAACCAACAACGCCACAAAAACTAGCTGGCTGTCTGATTGATCCACCAGTATCGCTACCTAGGCTTGCTAAGCATAAATCTGCAGCAACGGCAGCAGCAGAACCTCCTGAAGATCCACCAGGAACATAATCGGTGTTTAGTGGGTTTAAAACAGGCCCATAAGCCGAGTTCTCATTGGTGCTGCCCATTGCAAATTCATCGCAATTTAGTCTGCCAATTATTATAGCGTCTTCATCTATTAATCGCTCAACAACGGTTGCGCTAAACAGGCTTTCAAAATTGCCTAATATCTTAGAAGCGGCTGAAACTTTATGGTCTTTGTAACAGATGTTATCTTTAATGCCGATAACCATTCCGGCAAGCTTTCCAGCATTGCCAGCTTTCATTTTTTCATCTATACGTCGAGCATTATCTAATGCCTCGTCTGTATAAACTTCAAGAAAGGCGTTGAGGTTTTTGTGTTCAGAAATACGACTTAGATAAGATTCTGTAATAGAAAGACAGCTGGTTTTTCCTGATAGTATATCCTGCTGAATAGCGTCTAAAGAGCGGTAAGTGTTCATATATTTTTAAAGAGTATTTTTTATTTTTCCTCTTTATTGTCTTCGTTTAGTTCCTTTGTAGCGTCCTTAAATTCTTTCATGCCTTTTCCTAGGCCTTTCATTAATTCAGGAAGTTTTTTTCCTCCAAAAAGGATTAAAACAATAACTACTATAAGAACGATTTGAGGCCAACCTATTACAAGTAATGTAGATGATGTCATAATTAATAAGGTATTTGATGCTAGCAAAAGTACAGATTTTTTTACTAGTAAGCTTTATAAAGCCATGAGGATGGGTCAAGCTTTTCGCTGCCCTTCCATATTTGAAGCTCGGTAATGGATTCTTTGTTTGATGATTTTGTAAAAACTCTAGCGATATCTTCTTTTAAAGCTACAGTCTGACCTCGCTTTACAAAAACCTCTATAAGGTTTGAATAAACTGTAAAATAATCGCCATGACTTATAATGACTGCTTTTCCTGAGCCTGGAATATCAATAATTCGCGAAACCTTTCCTTCAAAAATTGCTCGAACGAAAGAGCCCTCTTCAGTGGTAATTTTTACACCGTTGTTAAGTGTTTCTATGCCTCTTAAAACCGGATGGGGCTGTATTCCAAAACGCTCAATTATAACCCCACGTTCAACCGGCCAAGGGAGTTTACCTTTGTTTGAACTGAAATTATCGGATAATAGTTGTTCTTCAGGGGTTAGTGACAATTTCACCCCACCTGCAGTATTGGCTTTTTCTTTGGCCTTACGAATTTCTTCAGCAATAATTTTTTTGATTTTATCATCAAGTGTTTTGGCAAGTTGTTGCTGTTTGGATAAGTCTTTCTTTAATTTCTTTTCTTTTTTCCTGAGGCTAGATAAGAAGGTGTTTTGCGATTGCTTTTCTGTTGTAAGAAGATTTATTTCTATTTGGGATTCTCCAAGCATAGCGTTCCGTTCGTTCATGGCTACGGTAAGTAAGGCTTTTTGACGTTTTAAACTTAACAACTCTTCTGATAATTGTTGTTCTACTTGTTTTATTTCTTCTACTTGCTTTTGTCTAAAACGGCTATATTCTTGTAAGTATCTTATTCTCTTGAAGGCTTGATTATAGCTTTGTGCTGAAAAAACAAACGCTAAGCGGTCGTAAGAATTTCGATTGTGATAGGCGTGGCGAATCATTAAAGCATATTCTTTTTTGAGTGTGTCAAGTAAGTTTTGCTGGTCTTGTATGGACTGCTTAGTATCTTTTATTTCGGACTTAAGATTGTCTATTTGAATAATAGTCATCTTAATTTCTAAGTCTAAAGTTTTAACGATTTCGCTTCGAGATTCTATCTGCTTATTGAGTGTAGATAAAATATTTATGGATTGATTCTTTTCCTTTTTTGCCTTTTTAATCAACTTATTAGTCAATTGAATCTCCTTTTGTATTTGTGCTTTCTTGGATTGTAAAACCTCTTTGGATTGCGAATGGGCAAATAAGCAAATTCCAAAAACAAATACTATAGTCAGGAGGTATGAACTACATCGGTGCATATGACGAAGGTATGGAGAATTTTACTTTTTTGGGTCTATTTACAGTCGCTTTAGAATAGTTAAGCGTTGCTTTAGCCGTCTTTTCAGAAGATTGTGCGTCAATACTTACTGATTTAGGTAGCCAAATAGAGTCTGTTTGAAGGTAGTTTTGATAATTAATTTTGACAAACTGACTATCCGAACGGCTATGAAAAACCTCCACAGGCAAATAGCTTGTGTTTAGCTTAATAACGTTTTGATTACTAGAAGAAAACAGGGTATATGCCTCTGGCGTAACATCTAAAGTGTATGAACTATTTTCTTTTGGACTGATAGACGCTAGTAAAACGTCTTGTAACTCATAAAAGGAAAGGGGTAAATTGTATTTTACAGAAAGAGACTCTATCCCACCTACAAAATAAGTGGAATTCAATCGATTAATAAATTTTACACTATCAGGGGTTATGTGAACGCGCACTGCTTCAATACCCATTAGGGCAGACATAGACATCCAAATAACACTGTCTTTTCTCATGCGTAATTGAGCGCTAATAGGCACGCTTGTTTTATCAAAATCGGCTTTGCCTTTAATGTTTGTGGTGAACCATTGAATATCGTTTGTGTTGTATTCCGCTTTTTTTAATACTGATTTTGCGGACTGAGTGGTTGTTTTAGTTGCCCATTTAGTACCCACACATGATGACAAAAACAATATAACTATGAAAAGGCTTAATCTATTCATAAAGAGTTTTGTCTGCTATTTTTTTATCAATCCACTCCGAGTCAGAGCCAAGCTCCTTAGCTTTCATCCACTGCTCCAGGGCTTCGCTGTTTCTGCCAAGTTGAAAGAGAACATCGCCATAATGTTCAATAATAGTAGCGCTAGAGCCCCCGCCGTTTTTAATGGATTTTTCTAACCATAATAAAGCGTTTTTATAGTCTCCCTTCTGGTAGAAAATCCAAGCATAAGTATCTTCGTATGAGGATTGGTTCGGCTGTAATTTTACGCAAGAACTCATCATATCTTCGGCCTGATCAAGCTTGGTATTTCTAAGCGACAAATAGTAGCTGAAATTATTTAAAACATAGGTGTTCTCTGGGAACAGCTCCAACGATCTGTCATAAGCCTTATCGGAATCCTTATAGTTTTCAATAGCATGGTAAGCATCGCCTAAAGAAGCATAAAACTGAGCTAATAAATTGTCGTTGGCAATGACCATGAGTTTACCAGTATTGAATTGATCTATTGCTGAGGAATATTTCTTTTGTTGCAAATAGGCAAGCCCAGAAAAATAATAGCTTGTAGGCTGACTTGGAAATAACTCTTGTGATGCTTCTCCTAATTGAACCACCTCTTCATACTCTTTTTTATCAAAAGCAATAATCATAAGTTGCTGCCAGATGGGGTAACGGCTTGCGTCAAGTTCTACAGCGGCTCTAAAGTTTGATTGTGCTTGGTCAATTTTCCCGTCTCTATAATAAAAGTCACCTGCAATAGTGTAGGGTTTTGCATTGTCGGGATGCGCAAGCTTCAGAACCTCTATGAGCTCATATGTTTTTGATAAAAGCATAGTGTCCTTATCAGTGAAATCGTAATAAGTAAGGAGGGTGCGCATCTTTGTGTCAATGCTTAAATCTTGTGAAGCAAAGGCTTTTTTAGTGTATTCGAAGGACTTGTCTGCTTGTTTGATGTTGCGATAGAGTTCTGATAAAATGATAAAAGCTCTAGCATCATTTTCATTGATTTCAAAGACCTTTTCAAGTGTAGAAATCGCTTTTTCTTGTTTACCACTAAGAAGATAAAGTTCTGCTAATTCGTTTAGGGCTTCAATATTTCCTGGCTCAGACTTTACCCATTTTTCTATTTCGGAAATAGCTGAATTTTTGTCACCAATTTCATTGTAAATCCGCTTTTTTTGTTGGTACAACATGCTATATGGACCAATATATTTTTCAAGGTCATCGTATACTTTTATAGCGCTTCTACCTTGATTATTCATTAGGTAAGCTGATGCTAATTCAAAATGCCAGTCTTCATTTCCAGGCTCAATTTCCAATAGTTTTTTAAACGCTATGATGGCTTTACTGTATTTACCTATCTCTAGATAGGTTGTTGCGAGTAGCTGTTGAAACCATTTATTATCCTTTTCTATTTCGCAAGCACTTTCTATGAAAAATAAGGCTTGGTCAAGTTGTCCTGCATCAAAATAAATTAGTGCCGATTCGTACATAGGTGTAGGCTCGCTTCCATCTAGTCGTATGCAATTCTTGAAGGCCTCTAACGCTTTTTCATTATCGCCCAATATTTTATACTTGAGCCCCCTAAAGTAGGCGTTTTGATATTCTACTGGGTCTACTGCATTAAGTGCTTTTTTAATGATGGGGTCATCAGCAGAATAAAACGGGTGGTCTTGTGCCTTTGTTTCAAGCAACACAAATGATAAACAAAAAATAATGGCTATTCTCATGAGTTTATTTTGTTCCAGTACTACCGAAGCCTCCTTGACCTCGATTTGATTCTTCTAAAGCGCTGACCTCTTGCCATTGGGCTTGTTCGTGTGCGGCTAATACAAGCTGTGCTATTCGCTCACCATCATTCACCACAAAGGTTTCGGAGGACAGGTTCACTAATAGAACGCCGATTTCACCCCTATAGTCTGCATCGATAGTGCCAGGGCTATTTAAAACCGTTATTCCTTTTTTGTAAGCTAGTCCGCTTCGAGGACGAACTTGTATTTCGTAACCAACGGGTATTTCCACAAACAATCCAGTTTTTATCAGTTGGCGTTGTAAGGGAGCAAGCTCTATAGGTTCATCAATATTGGCGCGTACATCCATACCTGCTGACGCTATAGTTTCGTATTGAGGCAAAGGGTGTTTTGAGCGGTTTATTACGTTTACTTGCATCGTTTTATCAAATATTAAGACTTGATTTTTTAGGTCGCTCTAGTACAAAAGCTACCGCTATAAATATAAGAAGATAAAGGGTATTATTTAGCATCCCTAAAGACCAATTTATGCTGAGAAAATATAAGGCGAACATAAGGACAAAATAAAGCCCCATTCTTTGTAATGGATAAGGGATAGGGTAGTACTTTCTTCCCAAGAAATATGAGCATAATACCATAAGTAAATAACAACATAAGGTTGCCCATGCAGAACCAACGAAGCCTAGTTTTGGTATTAAAAGAAGATTTAAAACAATAGTAACTCCTGCTCCAAAAAGAGACATGTAGGCTCCAAAAAGTGTTTTTTCGGTGAGCTTATACCATACTGATAAATTATAATACAGCCCCAAAAATAGATTTGCTAGCAACAAGATAGGCACAATGATTGCTCCTCTATCGTCATGAAAATCTGAGCCTATAAATTGCTTTACAATATCGTAGTATATGGTTACAGTCAAGAATATTAAGGCGGTAACAATGGTAAAGTATTTCATTACCAATGCATAGACTTCTTTAGCATTTTGTTCTTTTTCTTGAGCAAAAAAGAAAGGCTCTGCAGCAAATCGAAAGGTTTGAACAAAAAGCGTCATTATGATAGATAATTTATAAAATGCGCTATATAAACCTATTTCCGAGGCTGAGATATCAGCTGGTAAAAGGTGTTTTAAAAGAATTCTATCAATCGTTTCATTAGTAATTCCCGCTAGACCAGCAAGCATTAGTGGTAGGGCATAAATCATCATTTTTCGCCATAGTGCTACATCAAATCGCCAGGTAGATTTTACCATTTCAGGAACGAATAACAACAATGTAAGGACGCTAGCAACTAGGTTTGCTATAAATATATAACCGATTCCTATATCTTCTGAATAGATGGTTTGTATAAATTCTGCACCCAGAAGGTTATTTGATAGCGCTAGAGGACAATACACTATGAAAAAGAGATTTAGACCAATATTTACGAAAATGTTGAAGAGTCGAATACTGGCAAAACGAACGGCTCGGTTTTGTTCTCTTAGTTTGGCAAAACTAATGGCGCTTAAAGCGTCTAAGCCAAGGATTAACGCAAAATACTGAACATATTCAGGTTTGGAAGAAAAAGAAAGAAAGTCGGCGATAGACTGAGCGTTGCTGAACATTAGCACCACAAATACAACAGAACTGATAAGTAAAGAGATTAATGAGGTGCTATATACTGCGCTTTTATTGGGGTGGCGCTGTGAGAATCTAAAAAAAGCAGTCTCCATTCCATAGGTAAGAACAATAAGCAGGAAGGCAACATAGGCGTATAGAAGGGTAACGTCTCCATATTCTGATGTTGTAAAATAACGAGTATAAAGGGGTACTAATAGGTAGTTGAGTAAACGCCCAACAATACTACTCAGCCCATAAATAGCCGTTTGTCCTAGTAGTTTTTTGAGAGGGTTCACTGTTTATTTGCCTGTGAAATTTGGTTTTCTTTTTTCCATAAAAGCACTTGTTCCTTCTTTAAAGTCGTCGGTAGAACAGCATTCGCCGAAGGATTGTTTCTCTACTTCATAACCGTCTGTATTACAACCGGCATTAACGGATTTTATTGCTTTGGCTATGGCTATGGGAGAGTTTTTAATTATTCGACCAGCAATCTTTTCACAGAAAGCTATTAGTTCGTCTTGTTCACAAACGTGATTAACTAAACCCCATTCTTTAGCTTCTTCAGCGCTTAGCATAGCTGCGGTGGTAATCATTTCCAAAGCCTTTCCTTTGCCTACAAGCTCTCGCAAACGTTGGGTGCCTCCATAGCCAGGAATAACCCCTAAAGACACTTCGGGTAAACCCATTTTGGCATTAGTAGATGCTACTCGAATATGACAAGACATGGCTAACTCTAATCCTCCGCCAAGAGCAAAACCATTGATTGCTGCAATACTTGGTGTAGATAAGTTGTCCAATAAATCAAACAACATGTACTGTCCATCAGTTGATAAGTTTGTGCCTTCTTCAGCGTTGAAGTGAGCAAACTCTTTGATATCAGCACCTGCCACAAACGCTTTTGTTCCTGAGCCTGTAATGAGGATACACCTCACGCCACTATCTCTATCTGCTTTTAAAATGGCATCGTTTAACTCCTCAATTGTCTCCTTATTTAAGGCATTAAGTTGTTGTGGTCGATTTATAGTTATTCTTGCTAAACCATTAAGGTGTTCTGATAAAATAAGTTGGTAGGACATCTTTGTAATTTGTTATTTGGACAAAGATAGTTTTTTCTATTAGAGAGAATTAACGCTTTCTAAATGAAAAAAGACCGAATTAATCGGTCTTTTCAAATTTCTATTTATATGATTAGTTAAGAGTTTAACGCCTCTGCTCCGCCTACAATTTCTAGAATTTCACCAGTAATAGCTGCTTGTCTAGCTTTGTTATAGGTAAGGGTTAGTTCTCTTTTGAGTTCTCCTGCGTTATCTGTAGCTTTATGCATAGCAGTCATCCTAGCGCCATGTTCTGAAGCTTGAGAGTCTAAAACAGCCTTAAACAATTGTATTTTCAATGATTTAGGGATAAGGTCTGCTACAATCTCCTCTTTTTCTGGTTCAAATATGTAGTCCCCAATGGTTGCCGAATCATCAGAAGGTGTTTCTACTGGTAAGAAGGGTTCAGACATTAAAATCTGCGAAGCTGCATTTTTGAACTGATTATATACCAATACGACCTTGTCGTATCTTCCCTCAGTAAAATGATTCATTAAATCTTGAGCAATTGCTGAAGTGTTGGCAAAAGTTAAATCAGAATAAAGCTCATCATGTGTAGAGACAACATCAAAACCATTTTTAGTAAAGTGCTCTGAGGCTTTTTTACCAATAGTCAGAAATGAGGTGTTATCACAGTCCTTAGCTAGTACTTTAGCTTGTTTGATAACATTGTTGTTGAAGGCACCACACAAACCTCTATTTGAGGTAATAGCAACTACTAATTGTTTCTTCACTGGACGAGCATCTGAATACGCACCGCCATCCGAAGACTCTAATGTAGAGCTTAGGTTAACTAATAATTCACGCAACTTATTGGCATACGGACGCATCTGAGTAATGGCATCCTGAGCTCTTTTGAGTTTAGCCGCCGATACCATTTTCATGGCACTAGTGATTTGCATAGTAGAACCTACAGAAGTAATTCTTGCCCGTATTTCTTTTAAGTTAGCCATCCTTTATGCTGCGTATTTTTTAGATAGATCTGCACATACAGAGCGTAGTGTGTCTGTGATATCGTCGTTCAATTTACCTGCTGCTAAAGCGTCGAGAGTATCTTGGTGTTTGTTGTGTAAGAAAGCGATAAACTCTTGCTCAAATTCTTTAACCTTATTGGTAGGAACATCCATCAATAATCCGTTAGTACCACAGAAAATGATAGCGGCTTGCTCTTCTACTCTTAGAGGTGAATATTGACCTTGCTTCAAAATTTCCACGTTTCGTTGTCCTTTCTCAATTACAGCAGTTGTTGCTGCATCAAGGTCAGAACCAAACTTAGCAAAGGCTTCAAGTTCACGGTACTGTGCTTGGTCAAGCTTTAATGTACCTGAAATCTTTTTCATTGATTTAATCTGAGCAGAACCGCCCACACGAGATACTGAAATACCTACATTAATCGCTGGACGAACACCCGAGTTGAATAAGTCACCATCAAGGAAAATCTGTCCATCTGTAATTGAAATTACATTTGTTGGAATATAAGCCGATACATCACCTGCTTGCGTTTCAATAATTGGCAATGCCGTTAATGAACCACCGCCTTTTACTTTTCCTTTTAAAGAGTCTGGCAAATCGTTCATTTGAGACGCAATAGCATCATCATTAATCACTTTTGCTGCTCTTTCTAGTAATCTTGAGTGAAGGTAGAATACATCTCCCGGGTAAGCCTCACGACCTGGAGGTCTTCTTAATAACAAGGATACCTCACGATATGCTACCGCTTGTTTTGATAAATCATCAAATACGATAAGTGCTGGTCTACCTGTATCTCTAAAGTATTCACCAATCGCTGCACCGGCTAATGGAGCGTAGAACTGCATAGGAGCTGGATCAGAAGCGTTTGAGGCAACAATAACCGTATAAGCTAGTGCTCCTGCATCTTCTAACGTTTTTGCAATAGAAGCTACTGTTGATCCTTTTTGACCTACAGCAACGTAAATACAAAATACTGGCTCGCCTTTATCGTAAAACTCTTTCTGGTTAATAATAGTATCAATCGCTACAGCTGTTTTTCCTGTCTGACGGTCACCAATAATAAGCTCTCTTTGTCCTCTACCTACAGGAATCATAGCGTCAATAGCCTTAATGCCTGTTTGTAATGGCTCGTTTACTGGCTGACGATATATTACACCAGGAGCTTTTCTTTCAATTGGCATCTCAAATGTTTCGCCTTGAATAGGTCCTTTACCATCAATAGGGTTTCCTAAAGTATCTACAACACGACCCAACATACCTTCCCCAACATTAATTGAGGCAATGCGGTTAGTTCTTTTTACAACATCTCCTTCTTTGATACCTTTTGATGGCCCTAATAGTACTGCACCAATATTATCTTCCTCTAGGTTAAGAACGATACCTTGCAGTCCACTTTCGAATTCAATAAGCTCACCAGACTGTACGTTGGTAAGTCCATATATACGAGCGATACCATCACCTACTTGTAATACGGTTCCTACTTCTTGTAAATCCGATTCTGATTTGAAACCTGCTAGTTGTTGTCTTAAAATTGCTGATACCTCAGCTGGTTTTACTTCTGCCATGTTTATTAATTTAGAAGTCCTTTATATAAAGGTTTTTATTAAACGATTGTTTTAAGTCTTTAATCTGACGCGCTACACTTACGTCAAGTTGTTTGTCGCCAAGTCGAAGAACTGCTCCACCTATTAGGCTTATATCTACTTTTTCGGTTAAGTCTACTTGACTAATACCTTGTTTTTTAATGAAGTCAAGAACATTTTGTCTTGTATCTTCATCGATGGATGTGGCTGTTGTAAGAACAGCAGTTCCAATGCCTAAGCTTTCTTTGTAAACCAATAGAAAACGTTCGGCTATATCAAATAATAATGACTCTCTTTTCTTTTTAGTGATGAGTTGAATAAAACTCATTGTTAATGCTGAACAAGAATTAAATATTTCAGAAAAAATGGCTTGTTTTTTATCCGTCTTAACTACCGGGCTTTTTAATAAAAGCATTAATTCTCTAGAGTCTTTACAAATAGAAACAACGGTTTCCATATCGGTTTTGCAAACCTCTAAGGTACCTTGCTCTTTGGCTAATTCTAATAGCGCCTTGGCGTATCTGTATGTTGCTCTGGTGTTTTTCATATTAGTTTATGCTTGCTTCTTCTAAAGCACTGTTCACCATTTCTTTTTGCTTATTGTCGTCCTTCAATTCTGACTTCAATATTTTTTCTGCAATATCGACTGATAATGAAGCTACTTGATTTTTTAGCTCA
Organism: Flavobacteriales bacterium; assembly: GCA_016779935.1. Taxonomy (NCBI): domain Bacteria; kingdom Pseudomonadati; phylum Bacteroidota; class Flavobacteriia; order Flavobacteriales; species Flavobacteriales bacterium. The sequence goes on along the minus strand of JADHMQ010000012.1, from coordinate 23,167 downwards.
GTAATAGCTGCCATTTTCTCATTGTTGATTTGCTCTCTTGCGGACGCTAAAACCTTATCTGCTTCTTCCGTAGCTTGGGTTTTAGCCTCAGCAATAATGCCGTCTTTTATTTCTCTTGCTTCTTTTAGTATAGAATCTCTTTCTGCTTTTGCTTCGCGTAAAATGCGCTCGTTGTCTGCATTAAGGGTTTCCATTTCTTTCTTGGCGTTGTCCGCAGCGTCTAAAGCGCTTTTGATGCCTTCTTCTCTTTCTTCTACTGCACTGAGAATGGGCTTCCAAGCGTACTTTCTTAGTAAAAACAATAAGGCCAAAAACAAAACGGTTTGCCAAACAAACAGACCAATTGAAAAATCGTTAAATAAATCCATATTATATCTTCATTTTTCTTTTAAAATGCTAAAATCAAAACTGTAAGCAACCCTTACAGTTTTGATTGTTGTTTATAGATTATGCAGCAAATAATGCAGCAAATCCAATACCTTCAATAAGTGCAGCAGCAATAATCATTGCTGTTTGGATTTTTGAAGTCGCTTCAGGCTGTCTAGCGATAGCATCCATGGCAGAACCACCGATTTTACCAATACCTAAACCTGCTCCGATTACAATTAATCCCGCTCCTACAATATTTGGAATAGTCATAATAAAAAATTTAAAGTTAATACTCAGTTAATATATTAATGTTCATCGTGATGCTCTTCTACTGCAGCTCCAAAATATAAAGCCGTTAGCATCGTAAATATGTATGCTTGTAAAAATGCTACAAGCAGTTCTATTACCCCTAAGAATAATGTTAATCCAAAAAACGCTCCAAATGAAAATAGATTAGAAGCAAAAAATACTAAACCAATAAGAGACATCAACACCACGTGACCCGCTGTAATGTTTGCATACAAACGAATCATTAGTGAGAAAGGCTTAATAATAGTTCCTAAAAGCTCTATTGGCATTAGAACAAACTTCATGGGTACAGGCACGCCTGGCATCCAAAAGATGTGTCCCCAATAGTTTTTGTTAGCTGTAAATTGTGTAATCAAATAAGTAATCAAAGCCAATGAAAGCGTGATGGCTATATTACCTGTTATATTAATTCCTAGAGGAGTCATTCCCGCTAGATTTACAAACCATATGAAAAAGAATACGGTTAGTAAATAGCTCATGTATTTTTTATAGTGCTTTTCTCCAATGTTAGGAATAGCAATGTCATCTCTAATAAATAAAACCAAAGGCTCTAGTAGTCTACCAAAACCGCTTGGAATCGGTCCTTTTCTGTAAGAGCTTGACAAACCTCTAAAGGCCAAGAACAACAAAACACAAATTAAAAACGTCATTAAGACGGTTTTTGTAACGGAAAAGTCAATTAGAGCAGAATGGCTGATTAGCTTTTTCTTGCCCTCTTTGTTACGTTTAAGTTGAATGTCAGCATGTTTAGCTGCTAAAATTTTTCCATGAAATATGGAGTATTCTGAATTTACAGACTCGTACAGATAATCTTTAGCGTCTTTGTCGACAGAATCGGTTGCATTAAGTTTTTCAAAGGTAATCGTTGAATCGGCAGCACTTATCTCTTTCACTTCAACTTTCTTAAAGTCGCCTGACGAAAAGACTTTAATACCCTCATCCCATATGATAATTGGTAGGGGCATTTTTGCACCATGAAAGAGCTCGAAATAATGGGCGTCTTTTAGGTGGTGCTTGATAAAGCTTTTTACTTTTTCAGGAGTGTCCTTTTTTGTGTGAGCCTCAGAATGCTCGCCTGCATGAGAGTGGTCGTCGTGAGCAAATGCTACACTTCCAATTGAAAGTGTAAAAAGTAAGGCTATTAAACTTAATTTTCTTCTCATTGTAGGCAACAAATTGCTGTTAAAGAGTTCGCTGCAAAACTAAATATTAATGTTTATTCTAAAAATAAAATTGAGAAATAATTTTCGTCTTTTTTTTGGAGGGTAAAATCTTCGATTTAAAAGCTGTTTAAAAGCTTTAATAAACACCGAACTTCCATTATTAAAGCCACTACGTATGAGATGAAAAACAACATAAAACCACTTAACTTATTAGCTTCAGAATAGAATTCGCTCAATAGAGGGTAAAGCAATAAATAAAAACCTAAAAATTTGAATAGAGTTGAAAGTAAAAATATATATCCCAAACTTTGGGTGTGAGAATGACGAAGTTGGTATATCAAAATCACAGCAAACATCGCCATAAAAAAGTTAAATATATTGGAGAATAGAAGAGCGTTAAAATACAAGATAAGCTCTAATTGATGGTAAACGAAGGCTTGTAGGGCAAAGGTAACAGCAAGCGCCAATGCTAAGCTCCAACTAAAGTTGATAATAAACTTAATGCTCGTCATCATTTAACTTATTGACTTGCTTGAGGACTGAATATAGGGAAACGAGCAAAGAAAATAGGGTTAAAGATATAGTAAACCACGGTTTTGGTGTAGAATACCTTTGGTCTAGATATTTTCCGAGTGAGGCTCCTAAAAAAATGGTGACACCCATTTGGGTGGCAACCATAGTTAGAGTAAGTAGTCGGTTAGGCTGTTTTCTCTTGTTTTTCTTGTTTTCCGGCATGGCTAATATCTTTAATTACTGCACCCATGCTACAAGAACCCGTGAAGGCTGCCCCTGGCTCTATGGCTAATTTGTTAGTGACAATATCTCCATCTAGTTTAGCTGTAGATTTAAGAGATAATAATTCGGCAACAGAGATTGCTCCTTTTAACTCTCCAGAAATATCAGCATTTGAGGCAATAACATTACCCTCAACAATTCCAGTTGAACCTATTACAACTTTTCCTTTAGTATTAATTGAGCCAGACAGTCTACCGTCAACTCGAATGTCGCCAGAAGATGTTACTTCTCCGTCAATAGTTGTTCCTACTCCGATTAAGTTAACTACTCCTGTGTTGTCTAATTGTTTTGCCATGCTTTTGTCTTTATTATTTGAAAACATTTTGAATTTGTTTTTGGTTCAACAAATATATAAAAACTAATCTAGATTAGTTTTTGTAATTCTCCTTAAACATTTCGGTGTATCCTTCTATGTCTTTATTCTTGAAAAAATAGGGGAAATTTGGTCCTGCTATTACAAATGCCGTATAGTCGCCGCCAAACACTCCACGAACATCTCCAGTTTGGAAGGCTTGAAAATATTCCATTGCTTTTGCTTGATTGCTAAATTCTCTAATTGTTATAAGGTGGGTGTGCTCTTTAAACAATAGGCTGCTAATGTTTAGTCTGCTTAGCCTATAATACTCAGAATGATAATCCGATAGTGTTGATTTAGCAATGCTTAACTCAAGGTCATAGTCATTAAAAAGCAAGATAAAATAATGTGCTGCTTCAGGCTTTACCACATACGGGCTGTCGCCCATTAAAGATGGCGTCTCTTCAGATTCAGCCTCCAATTTGAGTAGAGATAATATTTGTTTAGCAGACTCTGCAACACTGTGTTTTGGATACTTTTTAATGATTTGCTCCAACTTCGCCATGTATGTGGTTTTATTGGATTTGTGTGCGCTTGCCTGTGTGTTTAAAAAGTCAAAGTTTGGATACAACAGGTTGTTTGGGTTCTTGGTATTAACGCGCTTACATATGGCGGAACACTCTTTATATTTTGAACGATTGTATAAATTAAACGCCTGTTCATATTGTGATTGAAGACTAGAGTTCGCTTCTGACAACTCTTCCATATAAGAAGCGTCCATAACTAGTTTTGCGTAGTCGCTATTTGGAAACTCTTTAACAAGCATGTCTCTATAATCATCAGCAAAGTCAATATTTCCTTTTTCATCGTGAAGGCGATGTAAGAAATACAAAACCATTACTCTGTTTTCACTGTAAGGAAATCTATCGTTGAGCGTTTCGAAGGTTTTAATCGCTTGTGGAATGTCTTCTAATTGCTCTTTGTAGATAACCCCAGCGTCAAAATACGCCTCAATAATCATATTGTTTGACTCTTTTATAGCCTCTATGGTTAACGGAAGGTTTTTGACGTATGAATCTCTATTTTTAGGGTCAAAAACATCTTCGTCTATTGTATCTGCCAAAGCCTCTTCAACACTTAATGTTTTCTTGTTTGAACGTCGCCAATTATCTTCTAATTTTCTTTTCCCCCACTTTCTTTTAAATTCAGAAAAACCAAAACTTAATGTGTTTGGATTATCAAAATACCAACCTCCACCTCGATTTTGATTGGTGTTAAACTTGTTTAATGTTTGTGAACGGTCTGTAAAGAAACTATTTTCAGAGCGTCTTTGATTTTCTAACTCTTTTTCTTGACGTTCTTCCTCCTCAATTTTTTTTATCAAATCATCAATAAAGGCTAGCCTTTCTTTTTCCGGCATAAGTGCTACACGTTGAAGGCTATCTTGATTTGAAATGATGTCTAGATTTGAAATAAGCTCAGTTAGAGTTAGTTGTTTTTGTTGAGCATTTTTAAAGCTTTGGTGGTTTGTGTTCATGAAGGCTACAGTTGTATCGTAATACGCTTGAGCTGGTCGGTAGTTTTGCTTGTCGTAATAAATATCTGCTAAGGTTACACTTGAAAGGGCTTTTTGAGCATCGTTTTTTACACTTGCTGAAACAGACAGTTTGTAAAGGGGGATGGCTTCATTAAGCTTGTTCTGTCGACTACTAAGTTCCGCCAAACCAAAATAAATAACGTCTAAAAACTCTTTGTTTTTGTCGTCCTTCAGCATTTTTTGAAGTTCGGCAATAATGACATCCGACCCCCCTGTAGATGTGTCGAAAGAACGCGCTCTATTAATTTTTGCGTTAAAGACCATTTCATAATCGGGACTGGTACGAATAACCTTGGTGAGGTAGTCTGTTGCAAAGCTGTAGTTATCCTGCATGGAATACAGTTGAGCTAAAATATATAGGTATCTAGATTTTTCTCTTTTCTTTTTTGTCAAAGAAACAGCAGTGTTCAACTCCTCAATGGCTAAATCATAATCCTCAATGGCAATATGGTAATGGGCAAGAGCTAGCGAAAGTTGTTGGCTAAGCTCTTGAGGAAATGTTTCGTCCATTAAAACGTTTTCGATAACTAAGTCTGCTGAACCGTAGTCCTTCATTTCAACGTAGGTGTTGATGAGCCAAATAAAGGCTTCATAAGAGGTAATATCACCTAGAAATTGACGGCTTACTAAACGAAAAGCTTCAACTGCTTTGATGTATTCCCGCTTATAGAAATACGATTTTCCAATAAGCAGATAGGAGTTGTCAATCCAACGGTTATATTCTTTTCCCTTGATTAACATCGAGTGCTTATTAATGGCTGTGGCACACTTTTTTAGTGCTTTATCCATCTGTGGCGATACGCTTTGGGCTTCTTTTTTAGTGCCTAACGGATACACACTTAGCAGTTGATTGAAGTCGTCCTTGTTTTGCTCTTGTAATTTTTTAACCCCCGATTTGTAACTTTCATTAGCGTTAAAATACCAATTGTATCTTGTTGTGGTATTGTGAAAGTTTCTATTGAGAAAGGTGTTTTTGGTGGTTTTGCATGAGCCCAGCAGTACTAGCAAAAACACCAGCACAATTAATCGAACAGAATGAACACCTTTGTTAAACATTATTGCAATAACTTTCAATCGGCAAAATTATTTTAATTTTCTGAATAATAGTATTTAAGTGATGTAAGTTAAAAATTTAGGATATTTGCAGCGATTATGTCAATTGGAAATAAAAAACAATCGTTTTGGAAAAAGTGGCGCTTTAAATACCGTTTCGTTATTTTAAATAGCGAAACCTTTGAAGAGCGTTTATCATTTAATATGTCACGGTTAAACGTTTTTTTATTGACTTGTGTTTCCATAACCTTGCTAATTGGCGGTACAACCTTAATAATAGCGTTTAGCCCGTTACGAGAATATATTCCTGGTTATACTAGTACAAATATTAGGCGTCAAATGGTGTCTCTTAATCAGTTGTCCGACTCCTTAAAATCAGAACTTGACAGTAGGGGGCGCTACTTACAAAACATTAGAAATATAATTGAGGGTGTTCCTGTTGACACAAGCACGTTTTATATTCCTGAAAAAATAAGCGTTCAAAACGATGGGGCGGTAGGTAGAGTGTATGAAGACTCTTTGTTGAGGGAACGAATTGAATCTGAAGATCGTTTTAATTTCTTTAGTTCTGAAAACACAGAAAACTTATCCGTTGAAAAACTTTTGTTTTTTAAGCCTGTAGATGGCTTGGTTACCCAGTCATTTAACGCTGATGAAGAACACTATGGTGTTGATGTGGTTTCTAAAGAAAATGAATTAATAAAAAGCACTTTGAGCGGAATAGTTGTTTTTTCCTCTTGGACCTCAGAGACTGGAAACGTCATTGCTATTCAACACGCCAATAATTTCGTTTCCGTATATAAGCATAATTCAGCATTATTAAAACAACAAGGGGAAATGGTTGAGGTTGGCGAGTCAATAGCTATTATTGGAAACTCAGGAAAGTGGTCAAGCGGCCCTCACCTTCACTTTGAGTTGTGGCACAACAACCAAGCCGTAAATCCAGAAAATTACATTCTTTTTTAATAGTATGAGCATTCTTTCTTTTTTAAGTCTTCCTTATGCAAAATGGGTTAGTAAAAGGAATAAAAAATGGATTGAAAACCCCGTTGAACATCAAGAAAAAATACTGCGTTCGCTCTTAAAATCAGCCAAGAACACTCGCTTTGGAATAGACCATTCTTTTGATAAAATAAACTCTTATAATGACTTCAAAAATCAGGTGCCTATAAGGGATTATGAAGCACTAAAACCCTATATAAATAGGGTTCTTGATGGAGAAAAAAACGTCTTATGGAGTGGTAAACCGCTTTATTTCACAAAAACATCTGGAACAACCTCAGGTACAAAATATATACCCATTTCCAAATCATCTATGCCTTATCATTTAAAGGGGGCAAGAGAAGCCTTGTTATGCTACATCAAGGAAACGAAAGACGCCTCCTTTTTAGAGGGTAAAACGATCTTTATTCAAGGAAGCCCGCACTTAGATTATATTAGTGGAATACCAACAGGTAGGCTCTCTGGAATTGTGGCACATCACATGCCGTGGTACTTGAAACTCAATAATCTACCGTCGTTTAAAACCAACTGTGTTGAGGATTGGGAGAAAAAAATAGATGGTATTGTAGATGAAACTATTGAGCAACCAATGAGTTTAATTAGTGGTATACCTCCCTGGGTTCAAATGTATTTCGAAAGGATTCATAAAAAAACTGGCAGGACTATTTCTGAGGTCTTTCCTAAATTTTCTTTGTTTGTGTTTGGCGGCGTTAATTTCGACCCCTACAAAAGCAAGTTCTTGGAGTTGGTTGGCAAACAGCTGCCAAGTGTTGAAACGTACCCATCATCTGAGGGGTTTATCGCTTATCAAGACAGTCAAAAAGAAGAGGGTTTGCTTTTATGTGTTAACCACGGTATCTTTTTTGAGTTCATTGAGGCAAGTCAGTTTTTTGAAGAAAACAGAAGGCGAATATCCTTAAAAGAGGTTAAGCTTGGAAAGGATTATGTGGTTATATTAAATACGAACGCGGGTCTTTGGGGTTATAATATTGGTGATACAGTACAATTTGTTTCTAAAAAGCCGTACAGAATAGTTGTAAGTGGGCGTATCAAACACTTCACCTCAGCTTTTGGTGAACACGTTATAGGAAAAGAGGTTGAAAAAGCGGTTCAGCAAACATTAGAGATGCACCCTGAAACAATAATAAATGAGTTTCATGTTGCCCCTCAAGTGAACCCTGAAGAAGGGTTGCCTTATCATGAGTGGTTTATAGAGTTTAAATCAGAGCCAAAAGACATGGAGAGTTTCAGTAAAAACCTTGACGATTTTATGTGCTCACAGAACAGCTACTATAGCGACTTAGTCAGGGGTAATGTCTTAAGGCCTTTATTTATAAGCAAAATATGTGAAGGTGGATTTTATAACTACATGAAATCTATTGGTAAATTGGGTGGTCAAAACAAACCCCCTCGTTTGTCAAATAATCGTAAACTTGCAGACGGTTTAACCGATTTTAAAAATGGATAAAACAAAAAAACACGTGGCGATATTAGGCTCAACCGGCTCAATTGGAACACAAGCGCTTGATGTAATCGAAGCTAATCAGCATTTATTTGAAGTTGAGGTTCTTACCGCTAATTCTAATAGTGAGCTACTCATTCAACAAGCTTTAAAATATAAGCCAAACGCAGTGGTAATTGCCAATGAGCATAAGTATGATGAGGTTAAAGACGCGTTGGCGTCTGCAAAGATAAAAGTTTATGCTGGTGTTGAATCTTTATCTCAAGTTGTTGAAATGGAAACAATAGATGTTGTTCTAACAGCATTAGTAGGTTATTCTGGCTTGAAGCCAACCATTAACGCCATAAAAGCTAAGAAAAACATTGCGCTTGCCAACAAAGAAACCTTAGTCGTTGCTGGCTCTTTAATAACCGCTTTGGCTAAAGAAAATGGGGTAAATATTTATCCTGTAGACTCTGAGCACTCTGCCATATTTCAATGTTTAGTAGGTGAATTTCACAACCCTATTGAAAAAATATATCTCACCGCTTCTGGCGGTCCGTTTAGAGGATGGGAAAAAGATAGGCTCACTAGAGTGAGCAAACAGCAAGCCTTGAAACATCCAAACTGGGAAATGGGAGCAAAAATAACTGTTGACTCTGCTAGTTTAATGAATAAAGGGTTAGAAGTAATTGAAGCAAAATGGCTGTTTGGACTAAAAGAAGAGCAAATTGATGTTGTTGTTCACCCCCAATCTATAATTCACTCAATAGTGCAGTTTGAAGACGGCTCTATGAAAGCACAAATGGGTCTGCCAGACATGAAGTTGCCCATTCAATACGCTTTGGGTTACCCACAAAGAATAAAATCAAGCTTCCCGCGTTTCGATTTCATGGAGTACCCGAGTTTGACTTTTGAAAAGCCTGATGTTGAAACCTTTAGAAACTTATCTTTAGCTTATAAGGCAATGGCAAAAGGAGGTAATATGGCTTGTATTTTAAATGCCGCTAACGAAGTTGTGGTAGATGCCTTCTTGAAAGACAAAATTGGTTTTTTAGAAATGTCAGATGTCATAGAAAATTGTATGGAAAAGAGTACTTTTGTGGCCACTCCTACATACGATGATTTTGTGTCAACAAACGAGCAAAGTCGAATGTTTGCTAATGAATTAATAAAATAAATGGAAATACTAGTAAAAGCTGGTCAACTTCTTTTGAGTTTATCAATCCTTGTGATTTTACATGAGTTAGGTCACTTTATTCCTGCAAAACTATTTAAAACAAGAGTAGAGAAGTTTTACTTGTTTTTTGACCCCTGGTTTTCTTTGTTTAAAAAGAAAGTTGGCGGTACCGAATATGGTGTCGGCTGGTTACCCCTTGGTGGCTATGTGAAAATCTCTGGTATGATTGATGAATCAATGGACAAGGAGCAAATGAAAAAAGAACCACAGCCATGGGAGTTTCGTTCTAAGCCTGCTTGGCAAAGGCTTATTATTATGCTTGGCGGTGTTACTGTAAATGTCATTTTAGCTTTCGTTATATATTCTTTTAGTTTGGTTATTTGGGGTGAAAAATACTTGCCAAGCGAAAAAGCTACATACGGAATTCATTGCGACTCTTTAGCTTTAGCGGCTGGTTTTCAAGAGGGAGATATGATTTACTCCATTGACAATATGCTTGTAAATCGATTTGCAAGCGAAAGCGGTGCTCTTCATCCAGAGGTTATTGAACGATTAATACTAGATGATGCTAAATTGGTTACCGTAACTAGAGGGGGCGTTAAAGTAGATGTTCCTTTTACCGAAGAGGTTAAAAGCTTAGTATTGGCAAAAACAAAATTATTTACACCAAACATCCCTTTCATCATTGATGGTTTTTCAGAAACATCAGTAATGCAATTGGCTGGCGCTGAGGTTGGGGATAAAATCCTTAGAATTAATAATGAGAATATGGGTTATGCTGGAGATGTAATGCAATACACCCCAACTTTAAAAGGTGATAGCGCCACTATTGTGGTGGACAGAGGTGGAGAAGAAGTTTCATTTAACGTTTTTCTTGAGGAGGGAGTAATGGGGGTTCAATTAAGGCCTTTTTCCGCCCTTTACGAGCTTGAGAAAGAGCAATATAACGCTATAAGTGTAATTCCGGCTGCACTAACAAAAACAGGAGATGAAATCGCTAATTACTTAAAACAGTTTAAGTTAATAAAACAATCTCCAGAATCTGTAGGGGGTTTTATTTCTATAGGAAATATTTTCCCTTCTGTATGGGATTGGCAGCGTTTTTGGAGTCTAACGGCTTTTTTATCTATTATGTTGGCCGTACTTAATTTACTTCCAATACCCGCATTAGACGGTGGTCATGTAGTTTTCCTTCTGTACGAAGTGTTAACAGGTCGCCAACCAAATGAAAAGGTAATGGAATATGCTCAAACGGTAGGTATTATTTTATTGCTTGGGCTTGTTCTCTACGCTAACGGAAACGATATTTTTAAACTTTTATCATAACTAATTGACAAACAAATTTATGAACGATACTTTTGGAATAACTAAGGCTTTAAAAGAGTTAGGATTAAACGAGATTAATGAGGGAAGCTCAACTGGAAAAAACTGCTTTTCAAATGGTGATGTGATTAAATCTTATTCACCCGTTACTGGTGAGCTTATCGGGAGTGTGAAATGCACTTCAGAAAGCGATTATGAAAGGGTAATGGCGTCTGCCACATCTGCCTTTAAGTATTGGAGAACTATTCCTGCCCCAAAAAGAGGTGAAATAGTTCGTCAATTTGGAGATAAATTAAGAGAACATAAAGAGGCTTTGGGAAAGCTGGTTTCTTTCGAAATGGGAAAATCCTATCAAGAGGGGTTGGGTGAGGTTCAAGAGATGATTGACATTTGTGACTTTGCTGTTGGTCTTTCACGACAGCTTCATGGCCTTACAATGCATTCAGAACGTCCAAACCACAGAATGTACGAACAATATCACCCGCTTGGGGTTGTTGGTATAATTTCTGCATTTAACTTTCCTGTTGCGGTATGGTGTTGGAATACGGCTTTAGCCTGGATATGTGGAGATGTTTGCGTGTGGAAAGGGTCTGAAAAAACCCCGCTTTGCTCGGTAGCTTGTCAAAATTTAATAGCCGAAGTGCTAGAAAAAAATGATTTACCAGAGGGTATTTCGTGTATCGTTACTGGAGACAATAAGGTTGGTGAAATGATGACCTCAGACAAACGTATACCTCTTGTTTCTGCAACAGGCTCTTCTAGAATGGGTAAAATTGTAGGGTCTAGAGTAGCAGAGCGATTTGGAAAATCACTCTTAGAGCTTGGCGGAAACAACGCAATAATAATTACGCCAACTGCTGACCTTAAAATTGTTGTTCCTGGCGCTGTATTTGGTGCTGTTGGAACGTGTGGTCAAAGATGCACATCAACGCGTCGTTTGATTATTCATGAATCCGTATATGATAAAGTCAAAGACGCTGTTGTGGGTGCTTACGAACAGATTAAAATTGGTAACCCCTTAGATGAAAATAATCACGTTGGTCCGTTAATTGATAAGGATGCTGTAAACATGTATTTGTCCGCGCTTGAACACGCTATTAAAGAGGGTGGTAAAGTCTTGGTTGAAGGCGAGGTCTTAAAAGGCAACGAATATGAAAGCGGTTGTTACGTTAAACCTGCTATTGTAGAGGCAAAAAACAGTTTTGAAATTGTTCAACACGAAACATTTGCGCCTATATTATACCTTATAAAATACAAGGGTGATGTTGAAAATGCAATTGAAATACAAAACGATGTTCCACAAGGTTTGTCATCATCAATTATGACCTCAACCATTAAAGATGCTGAAAAATTCTTGTCATATGCTGGTTCTGACTGCGGTATTGCTAATGTAAATATTGGTACGTCCGGAGCGGAAATTGGCGGTGCTTTTGGTGGAGAAAAAGAAACTGGAGGCGGTAGAGAATCTGGCTCTGATGCATGGAAAATATATATGCGTAGACAAACTAATACTATAAATTATTCGGATGAACTTCCTCTTGCTCAAGGAATTAAATTCGATTTATAGTATTTAGGTCGTATCTTTGCACTTTAACCTTTTCTTATGAGAGTCTTTGCTTTGCTTGTTCTATTTTTAATCGTAAACGTTAGCTATGCTCAAGAAGTTTGGGTGGCTCCAGCCGAAGCTAAGGAAGTGCTTAACCCTTACGAAGGAAATAATATTGCCACACAAAAAGGTCAAGCATTATACTCTAAATTGTGCTGGACGTGTCATGGTAAAGGTGGATTAGGCGATGGTCCTGCGGGCGCAGGCTTAAACCCAAAACCTAAGAGTTTTTCTGATAAGGGCGTGCAAAACCAAACAGACGGAGAGTTGTTCTGGAAACTGTCAAACGGCAAAGGGATGATGGTTCCTTACAAGCATTCGTTAGATAAAGAGAAGCGTTGGCAACTCATCAATTATATTAGAACATTAAAAGCAGAAAAATGAGGTGTATCACACTTTTATGTTTGATGGTTTGTTTTCTTGGCTTAAACGCTCAAGAGAAAGAGTACGTCAATGCTTTTAAAAACAAACAACTTATAAATGCCCAAACGGCTGTAATACCCGAAGGTTTTGATTTTACTATCATGCACCGTTTTGGTAAAATTGGACTTGACGATAGAATTTATAAGGATTTTTTAGGTTTTGATAGTCCGGCAAATGTTCGTTTTTCGCTTTCTTACAAACTAAACGATAGAGCCTATGTTGGGGTTGGAAGAACAAAAATTGGAAAAACTATTGATGTAGAAGGTAAATACATTCTTCTAAAACAAACTAGCGACAACTCAAACCCGTTAAGTATTGCTTTATTTAATAATACTGGCATAAACACTGAGGAAGACAAAAACTATGGGCCTAATGCCTTTTTTGGTGATAGTCTTAGCCCTTATAAAAGTAAGTTTGCACACCGAATTACATATACAACTGAACTCATTTTATCAAAAAAGTTTAGCGAAAGAATATCGCTTCAACTTAGTCCAACATTTATCTACAAAAACCTTGTGCTCGGTGTAGATGAGGATCACTTTACATTTGTCTTACCATTTAGCGGACGATACCAATATTCATTTGGTAGTGCTATTCTGTTCGAATATGCACACAAACTTAACAACCGTTCAGAGTCAACCTTGAATAACCCGTTTTCTTTGGGTTTTGAGTTTGGTACTGCCGGTCACGTTTTTCAGGTTTTTATGAGTAATAGCTATTACTTGAGAGAAGCGAACATTTACACTGAAGAACCGTATGATTTTTTAAATTCCCCTAATGATTTTGTTTTAGGTTTTAACATTAGGCGTGTTTGGTGGTTTTAGAAACTAATAATTTATGAGAAAATATAGCTTGTTTCTTCTGGTTTTAACGTTCTTTTTTCTGTCTTGCACAAAAGATAGAATAATAGATATAACCCCTATTGTTTACCCGATTGAGTATTGGAAAAAAGATTCTCTAGTGTATACCCTTTATCAAGGAGGTATTAAGCTTAATAGACAAGTAACAGCCTATGGTATTGCTTCCCCTGATACTCTTACCCTAACTTATGAAACAAACTCTTTTGAACTTACTTTTTTAGAAGAAAACAAAGGTAGTGCGAGCCTTGGTTCTACAGCTGGCACTTTTTCTTTTGATACGGATAGCTTGTATTTATATGATGTTGACACCTTAAAACATAGGGTTGTAGTAAAAGAAGATTCTCTGTTAGTTTTAGAAACCTCTATACTTAATGGTGAATACCTAAGAGAGTACAGGGATTATTATCAGCTTTTGGACATTAATGCGGAAGCTCCAATGGTTAGTTTTAAAAACGATATTTACGAGCCTATTTTTTACAACAATGGAGAGGGTAGATGTATGCCTTGTCATAACGATGATGGGGGTCAAATGCTACTTGTCCCTTCTAGTTTGGCTTATAGTGAGCTTATCAATGGTGTGAGTAATAACGATGGTGGCGTAACGTACATCAATACAGTTCAAGCTGAAGAAAGCTATCTATACAGGCTAATTACAAACGACAATGTTGAATACGCTATGCCGCCTAACTCGGAACTCACTCCTTTCGAAATTGAAACCATCCTATTATGGATTGCTCAAGGGGCACAGAACAATTAATATCTAAGACTCGTATACGTACACATTAGTTCCATTGCAAGAATTTTGCTATTTTTGTTCCCACTAAAACCTAAACAACCTTTATTTATGAAGAAATTCGGTATCTTTTTTATCCTTGGTTTATTTTCTTATGCTGTCGCTAACGCACAGTGTACGGTAGACAATGCGATTGATTGTGAATGTGCTGATTCAGATCAAAACGATTGCGATCTTTTGCCTGATATTACAGTTTGCTGGCAAACAGGTATAAACGGCTCTCAGGAATATGCTCCTGGTGAAGGTTTACAAAATGGTGAAATAAACTATCCTGAAAATTGGTTTGAGATTACCCCCGAAGTACAAGAAATGGGAAGAATTCGTATTTCTGCAAGAACACCAAATATTGGTGTTGGTCCTTTAACGCTAAGGGGTGCTGACCAATATGGTTACCGCCATATGGTGTGCTATAATGATGGTGTGGCGGATACTTTTACTGTGTATGACCCTGAATGGCAAATTTCTACGGATGTATGTCCTGACGGCACAAACCCTAAACATATTTCATGGCAAAGAATTTATCATAAGAATTCTGACGGGTCTATGAGCTTTTACGAAGAGATGGTGGGAACCATGGAATATCACCCAACACACGGCCATATGCACTTTGATGAGTGGACAATAATGACTTTAAGAATTCCAGATCCAAATAATATGGATAATCCATTAGAATGGGAAACTATTGGTGATGGGGCTAAGGTTGGTTTTTGTGTAATGGACTTGGGTAACTGCAGTAGTGAAAACGCTGGTTGTAGAGACGATGAAAGTGTTTATAATGAGGGTAACTTATTAAGTGAAGATGATTTTCCAAACTACGGTCTTGGTGGGGGTTCGTACGGCTGTAGTCCGGTTGAACAAGGAATATCTTCAGGATACAATGATACTTATGGTTCTTATTTAGATGGAATGTTTTTAAATATTCCTCTAGGCACATGTAATGGCGAATATGCGGTGGTATTAGAGGTTCCTCAGGTAATGGTTGAGGCTAATCTTGACAACAACTATACTTGGTTTCCAATTACATTAACGATGCAAACCGAAACACCTAACGTTCCAAACATTACTTCTTCTATTGAAGGTTTGGTTTGTGAAGGCGATGAAATTAGTTTATCTATAGAAGCTCCTGAAAACGCTACTGTATTGTGGTCAAACGGCTCATCAGATGAAATTATTACAGTAAATAGCCTAGGTACGTACTCTGTTACTGTTAACACGCCTGATTCGGAATGTCCGGCGACAAGAAATATAACATTAAGCGGAATTGATGCTCCTGTAGTTGATGAGGTAATTATATGTAAAAACAACCCTGCTGAACTTTCTATTGAATCCGACTACTCTGTAACATGGTATGATGAAAATATGAATGCCGTTGGTGGTGGTAAT
This sequence comes from Flavobacteriales bacterium, assembly GCA_016779935.1. Classification (NCBI taxonomy): domain Bacteria; kingdom Pseudomonadati; phylum Bacteroidota; class Flavobacteriia; order Flavobacteriales; species Flavobacteriales bacterium. The sequence goes on along the minus strand of JADHMQ010000012.1, from coordinate 7,575 downwards.
TCTTACTCTACCCCAAATCTGGATGTGAGTACTACTTATTATGTGTCAAACAGCTTTATAGACAATAAGGTAGGCCCAGAAGAGCATAATGGCGATTCTAACTATAGCGGGGGTGAAAATTCTATTGGGTTTTTATCTTTTGATGCTATTAATGATTTCACTCTTTTTAGTGTAAATGTTTACACCAACGAACCCGCTGAGAGATCGTTTATTCTTATGAACTCTGATGGTAATGTAATCGCTGAGCACACCGAATTTGTTGGTTTTGCTGATGATGAGCCACAAACAATAATGTTGAACTTCAATGTTCCTCAAGGAAACGATTATTTATTAGGAACTGACGCTTCTGTAAACGAAAATAATGTGGGTGGTCAAAACCCTCTGCTTAAAAGAACTGGCACAAACGGCAACTTATCTTATCCTTATGTTTTAGACGGCAAAGCCTCTATCAATAAGGCGGTTTATTATGGAAATGGTCTTGACGATTCCGGTGGTGACGATTACACCACTTACTACTACTATTTGTATGATTGGGTAGTTAGTGCTGACACTGTTGATTGCGGGGTTGTTCCTGTGCCAATTATCGTTGAAGATTGTAGCTCAATAGATGAGCTTCTTATAGAAATGGCTGTATATCCTAATCCAACAGAGGGTCTTATTTATGTAACGGCTTCTTTAGAAAAAGAAAGCTTTATAGCGTTATCGTTAACCAATTCGCTTGGTCAAGTTATGTACAGTGAAACTATTGGTACTACTAGTTCGTTTAATAATACATACGATTGGTCGTTGCTACCAAAAGGTATATACACCGTTTGTTTAGAAATTAATAATCAAAAAACATTTGAAAAAATTGTTTTACAATAGAATAGCCCTCATATCGGTAATTTTATTTCAATTAGGGCCCTTAGGGGCTCTTTTTGCACAAGATAATTGGATAAGCTATACTACCGAAAATACTATTCTGGTTGATAATCAAATCAATGATATTTTGATTGTTGATGGGGTAAAGTGGATTGGTACGAGCTGGGGATTATATACATATGATAATTCTACTTGGATAGATTATTCTGAACACTTACCCAATCCTCAAGTTCGCTCGCTTACATTAGATAATAATGGGGTTTTATATGTTGGCACATTAAACGGTATTGCTGTTTTTGATGGGAATGATTGGTATACAATAACCCCTGATAAAAGCATCTTGCCTGGACATATAAATGCAATTGTATTCAATAGTGATAATATAGCTTATATAGGCACTATTGATGGACTTTATAAGCTTGATGATGAAACGATTAGTCTTGTTTTAGATTCTTCTTCTTTAGAGCCAACATTCATTAATGTAAGGTGTTTAGAAATGAAGGGTGATTCGCTGTGTATTGGTACTGTAAATGGGGGGTTGGCTTATTATTATAACGACAGTATTTCATGGTATAACGGTAGTAATGGATTGGTTGATAATAGTGCCACAGATTTATTGGTTTCTGATGAAAATGTATGGATTACAGCTCCATATGGCGGCTTAATTACTCATTTGAATACAGGCTCATTTATAGTCTTTAACACTGGTTTTTTTGAAAGCTGGCCAAGTAATAGTTTAAACTGTATAATTGAAGATGATGGTTTATATTATATAGGGACTAATGAGGCTGGAATGTTTAGTTTAAACTATGAAAATGGTGTTCAAAACACAACCATTTATAATACATCTAACAGCGGTTTAATTAATAATGGTGTTCTGTGTATTAGAAAAGAAAATGAGGGTTTTTGGATAGGAACAGAAGGCGGCTTAGTTTATTGGGGCGAAACTTCCAGCGTAGATAATTATAAAATAAAATCTGTATTTTCTTTCGATGGAACTATTTTAAGAACTGAAAAGCCTTCAAGTATTATTATTTTTTCAATAGATGGTAAAAAACTGTTAAGTAAAGACAGCTGTAGTAAGCTTTCTTTTGATGGTTTTTCAAAAGGCTTTTATGTAGCTTCTATAGATAACGAACGCTCTCTAATTCTAAAACCTTAATCTAGTTTTGGTCGTTCATCTCTATTGGCTAACTCCCAAGCCGTTAGGAATATATACCTAGATATTTTCTCAATCTTTTCAAAATTTATTTTCTCTACAGTGTCTGAAGCTTTGTGATAATCAGCGTGTACTCCATTAAAATAAAAAATGACTGGAATATTATTTTTAGCAAAATTATAATGGTCTGAACGGTAATAATATCTGTTTGGATCATCTTCCTCATTAAACTTATAATCTAATTCTAGATTGATGTATTTTTGGTTGACTTCCTCACTAATTTGATGTAATTCAGTGCTTAATCTATCTGAACCTATTAAATAAACATAGTTTGCATTATCATGATAATCATCTATCCTGCCTATCATATCAACATTTAAATTTGCTATGGTATTTTCTAATGGATAAATTGGGTTGTCTGCATAGTATTTTGATCCTAATAAGCCTTTCTCTTCTCCTGAAACGGGCATTATTAACACACTTCTTCTAGGTCCTTTTCCTTCTTTTTTTGCCAACATAAATGCTTGAGCTATTTCCATAATGGAACTTGTTCCTGAACCATTATCATCTGCACCGTTATAAATAAGTGAATCTTCTTTTATGCCTAAATGATCATAATGAGCAGTAATAACCACTATTTCATCTTTTAAGTCGCTTCCTTCTATAAAGCCTATTATATTTTCTCCCTTTAAGTACTTTTTATTAGAAGATTTTTTCCATTTTCCATAACGCTTGACAATCCTAACTTTAAATTTTTGAAAGTATGTATTGTATCTATAAGGAGGTATTCCTATTTCTTTAAAAAAATCAGCAATATAGTTTGCAGCTTTTCTTTGTCCAATAGTTCCGGTTTCTCTACCTTTCATAGAGTCACTAGCTAAGACGTATAAATAATCCTTTAAATCTTCTACAGTTATACTATTAGCATAATTGAGCTTTGAAGAATCATTTAATAGTGTAGGTGTTTGAGCAAATAGACTAATAGGTAATAATAATAGTAATAGTTTTTTCATTTGTTTTTATTTAACAGCTTATTTTATCTACTCTTCTTTGGTGTCTTCCGCCTTCGAATTCAGTGGATAAAAATACTTCAACAATTTCTACTGCTTTTTGATATGATATAAATCGAGCGGGCATAGTACATACATTAGCATCATTATGTAAGCGGGCAAGTTCTGCTATTTCGGTTTCCCAACATAAAGCTGAGCGAATAGCTTGGTGTTTATTAGCACTCATATTTATTCCATTTCCACTACCACAAAATTGAATACCTATTGTATTTTCATTATTTTCTAGTGATTTTGCTAGACTGTGAGCATAGTCTGGATAATCTACACTTTCTTCATTAAAACAGCCGTAATCTGTAACTGAATATCCTTTATTTTCTAATAATTTAACTAGCTTTTCTTTGTATTCAAAACCTGCATGATCACATGCTATTCCTATTTTTTTATCCATAAATCATTGGTATGTTTATAATATTTAAATACTAATTTCTATAACAGATATTTAATTAACAAACAAAATTGATTTTTTGTTAAAATGAGTTAAAAACTTTAATAAGTTTTAATTGACTTTTTAATTATTATTTTCTGTTATGTAAATCAATTATCTATGCAACTATTTGTTATTAAATATATGAATATTTTATGTCAGTGTTTTTAACAAAAATTTTGCTTTTTAATCAACTATTTTTATCAAATAAATTTTGTTAATTGTAAAATATATTACGTGTTAATATCTTTGTAAAGATTTGATTATTAATTATATAAACTATTTATTTTGTTAATTGATTGTTATAAAGTATTAATAATGTAGAAAGTAAAATTTTTATCAAAAATATTGTTAACTAAACTAACAGACTATATATATAATTATATACAATTAAATTAATAAAATATATTATAATAATATAAGATTGATTTCTCTTTTCTCAATATTTACTTTTCTTATTTTAACATTTACTTTATCTCCTATTCTATAAACTGTGTTGGTTTGATTACCTTTTATGCAATAGTTTTGTTCATCGTAAGTGTAAAAGTCGCTTTGAATATCTTTTAGTCGTATTAATCCTTCACAGTTAGTATTACTGACCTCTACAAAAATTCCAAAGTCTGTTACACCAGATATTATACCATCTAATTTTTCACCAACAAACTTTGATATATATACAGTTTGCATATACTTAATAGAATCACGTTCTGCTTTGGAAGCTATAATTTCCATTTCTGAAGAGTGTTTACATAATTTTTCTATGCGTTCTTTATCCACTCTACTGTTATTATTTAGATAATGATAAAGTAATCTATGAATCAATATATCTGGATAACGTCTAATTGGTGAAGTAAAATGGGTATAATGATTAAAAGCTAATCCGTAATGACCAATATTTTCTGTAGAATATATAGCTTTAGCCATTGTTCTAATAGTTAAAGTTTCTATCATACTGGCTTCATCTTTTCCTTTTACATCCATAAGTATTTTATTCATGGATTGTGCAATGCTATTTTTGTTTTCGGTTTGTAATTTATATCCAAAGCTCTTAAGGAAAAAACTAAGTGTTTCTAATTTTTCTGGGTTAGGAGTATCGTGTATTCTATAAACAAATGGAAGTGATTTTTTACCTATAAATTCAGCTACTTTTCGGTTAGCTAAAAGCATAAATTCTTCTATCAATTTATGAGCATCTTTACTTTCTTTAATAAATAGAGAGATAGGATTTTTATCATCATCTAATTTAAATTTTGTTTCTACTTTATGGAATGATATAGCTCCTTTATTTTTTCTCTCTTTTCTAAATAGTTTGGCTATGTTGTTTAATATTAACAACTCTGAAGAATAGTCACCTTCTTTAGTTTCTATACGTTCCTGAGCCTCTTCATAGTTAAATCTTCTATCAGATAGTATAACTGTTTTACCAAACCATTCATTTTTAATTTTTCCTTCAATACTTATTTCAAAAACTGCAGAAAAACATAATTTTTCCTCATTAGGTCTGAGAGAACATAAATTATTTGATAATATTTCTGGAAGCATAGGAATAACTCTATCCACAAGATATACGGATGTTGCTCTTTCTTGAGCTTCTTTATCAATACTATCATTTTCTAATACATAATGACTAACATCAGCTATATGTATTCCAATTTCGTAGTTACCATTTTCTAATTTTTGAATTGATAAGGCATCATCAAAATCTTTTGCATCAAAAGGGTCTATAGTAAATGTAGTGATAGATCTAAAATCTCTTCTATTTTTTATTTCTTCTTTTGTAATAGTTTGAGAAATACTTTTAGCTTTTTCTTCTATACTTTTATCAAAAGTTTTATCAATATTATGTTCTGCCAGTATAGAATATATTTCGGCATGATGCTCTCCAGGATAACCCAACACCTCTTTTATGGTACCACTTGGATTGTTTCGCTTATCGCCCCAATCATCAATATTACAAACCACTAATTGACCATTTTTTAAGTTGTGGTTTGTAATTTCTTTTGAATTTATATAAATATCAAAATGTATTTTAGGATTTTTAATATTAACGAAAGCAAAATTTTTAGATATTTCTAATTTACCCACAAATTGATGGGTATTTCGTTCGATAATTCCTATTATTTCACCCTCTGATCGTCTCGAGTTAAAAGAAGAAAAAACAAAAACTTCTACCCTATCTCCACTAACTATATTTGGAAGATATTTTCCGTGTACAAAAATATCATCGTTTAAATTTTCAATAGCCACATATGCATTTCCAGAAGCTGTAATATCTACAATACCTTCAACTACTGAAGACTGTGATTTTAATTTATATTTTCCTCTATTAACAGAAATAATCTTTTCATTTTCTTCAAGTTCTTTAAGCACAACTTGTATCAATAATTTGGAGGATTCATCGCCTAACCCTAATTGTTTAGAAATCTGTTTGTAGTTAAAAGAATTTTTAGGATTCTTTCTAAGAATATTCAAAGTTTGAGACTGTAAACTATGCTTAGTTACTTTCCTTCTTTTCTTTTTTTTTGGCATTTCACGAAAGTATGAATTTATTGTACTTAATTTGTATGACATGAAAAGAGCTTTTAAATATTTATTGTTAATAGTAATATTAACATCGTGTAAAAGCCAGTATAATTGTACCTCTGTTGGATGTACACCCGATAGTAAAATAAAGAAGAAAGAAAGTTTTTTTACTAAAACTCAACTAAAGAAAAAACACAAAAAACCCAAGCAAGGACTATTCAAAAAAGGGATTTTATAAAAACAGAAAACTATGGAAAAAGGAAAAAGTATCGGTATTTTATTTATTCTCTTAGGCTTATTATTTTAAGCTAACAACCTCAATTTAATTCAAGTTTCAATAGGAGAATTAATACGAGTGTACTGGCCAATAATTTTTATTTGGATTGGTGTAGACAAACTTCTTAGAAAGAGTAAAACAAAAGACCAAAAAGAGAATTAAAAACCAAATACCTTAAAGCCAACTATTCTTTAAAAACTTATTTATGACATCCATTGAAGAAGCAAAAAATATAATTATTAACAACACCTCTTTTCTTAATAAAACGAAGTGTGATATTAATAAGGCTTTAGGTTATACTTTAGCTCAGGACATTTACAGTACCATAAACCTACCATCCTTTAACCAATCCGCTATGGATGGTTATGCTCTTAATTTCTCAGAATCGGAAGAACACACAGAGCTCAACATAGTTGGAGAAATAAAAACAGGAGATAGTCACAACCATACACTTCAAAATGGAGAGTGTTTTAGAATTTTTACTGGAGCAATGATACCACGCAAGACCATAGCTGTTGTAATGCAAGAAAATGTAAGTGTTAATGGAAATAAAATTATAATTGATTCATTACCAAAGCCAAAACAGAATATAAGACCAATTGGTGAACAAATAGAAAAAGAACAAAGAGCATTACAAAAAGGAACAACTCTAAATGCTGCAGCTATAGGTTTTCTTTCAGCTTTAGGAGTTACAGAAGTAGAGGTTTATAAAAAACCAATAATTTCAATAGTAGTAACAGGCAATGAACTTGTAAAACCCTCACTTCTTTTTTCATTGACCCCAGTTAAATCAGGACCAATTAGCTTTTGTCCGAATTTGTGACATGCAGTACAGTTTTGTTTGTAAATAACCTCTCCATCTTGACCTTTTACAAAAAGCAGGGAAGAGAACATAAAAACTACCGTAAACCAAGGTGAACCAAATTTTTTCATGAACAACCGTTTTATTACTATACATTTTTCTCGTTACAAGTATCGTGACAGTTTGATGGATAAAAAATGATTTGGCTCATACTTTTAGTAACAAGATAAATGAGCTTTATTAATGAGCTTGGTTTTGAAGAGATATGGCTAAAAGCAAAAAAAGCACCTACTTTCGTAGATGCTTTATCTTTTGCTCCTCCTCTTGGGCTCGAACCAAGGACCCTCTGATTAACAGGATTTTCAGGACCATAACTGAACCCATTTTATTGAGGGTTGAAACTATCACCTCTCTCAATTGAGTCCGTATTTTCCTATATTTTCAAGTAACTCTTGCGGG